>NZ_JBAIYR010000271.1:0-3196 GCF_036763145.1 Desulfovibrio sp. 1188_IL3213
GGCCCCGGCCTCAACCCGGCCCGCCAGCACCAGTTTGTCGTCGGGGCGCCCGTCTTTGCGGAAGGGGGCATAGTAGCCGCTGGCCTCCAGGGAACCGGCCATGACCGTAAAGCTTTCGCCATAAAAGCCCGAATTGGGGTTGGCCTTGAGGGTGATTTCCGAACCGCGCGTGGGGTTGAGCACATTATTGCGGCTGTCTCGCCGCACGCTGGCCCTGGGACCGGCATAGCCGTAAAACTGTTCGGTTCTGCCGTTTTCCTTGATGGAACCGCTTTGGCCGCCAGCGCCCAGGCTGCCCCACCACAGGCGCGAAATGCGGCGCTCAAGAGCGGCCGAAGCGCTGGCCGAGGTGCTTTTGTAGGCCTCGGTGTCTTCGCGCAGGGCCGAGCCGGAAGCCAGCAGGCGTTGTACACGCACCAGAAAGGCCGGTTTTTCAAAGGCTGCCTTGATGCCCTGCACCTGAGTGGCAATGGGGGCGCTGACCATCAGTTTTTCGCCGTTGCCGAAAAGATTGCGGTGCTCCCAAAAGCCTTCCACGCCCAGCCCGGTATCCGTGTCGTAACGCGCGCTGCCGCCCACGGAGCGGAAGGGCAGCTCGCTCACGGCCACCTCGATAGGCAAAACGGCCAGGCCGTCCTTGCCGCGGGGCAGTGCGCCCTTGTTGCCCGCGCCGTCTTTTCCGGCCAGCAGTTCTTCCTTGGGGCGCACCTCTACCGAGCGGAAAAGGCCGAGACCGCGAAGCTGGTTGGCGTAGTCGTCCATACGTTCTGTATCCCACGGCTCATCGCCGGGAATCCAGGGGGTCAGCCGCTGCAGGTAGGCAGCGTTGACGCCCTTGTTGCCCGTCACGTCCACGCTGCCCATAAGGGCAGGCGGGCCTGGATTTATGCTGATATCGGCATTGACCTGTTTTTTTTCGGAATCAAGCGTGTAGCGGGCCTGGATGACAGCGGCCAGGGGATAGCCCTGGGTATGCAGCTTTTCGGGCAGGGCCTCCACCGCGCTCAGCAGGGTGTCGGCCACAACGGGTTTGCCCACGTCAACGCCGGGCAGCACTGCGGGAAAGGACGGCGGGGGAACAGGTTCGGTTTGCAGCCCCCAAAAGCCCACTTCGCGCTGCCGGTTTTTGAAAGGGGCAGGCACGTCCGGAACCGGCTCGTAGGTTACGTCGGCCCGGCCAAGGGTATAGCGCGGCCCTGCCACAAGGGTCAGCGTGACGCGCAGGGGCTTGGCCTCCTCATCAAAGCTGAAAGAGGCAGATCCTTCATAGTAGCACTGGGAATGCAGAAGGCGCACGGCCGTATCCACATCGGCGCGGGCGCGGCGTTCCAGGGCAAGCATGCTGTCGGGCGGCTCGTTGGTGAGCTGCGCCAGCTGGCTTACGGATTTCATCTTGCCTTCAAGGGAAGACGGGCCGTCCTCTACCTTGATGCGCAGGGAATAAGGTACGGGGTCGCCGCGCCATGCGGCTTCAAGGGATTCCTGCTCCTGTGCCTGATCAGACATGGCGTCATCAGGCTTGGGCTTAAAAAGGCCGCAGCCCCCGAGGCACAACGCCAAAAGCAGCAGCAACAGGCAGCGTAATATCCCGTGGCCCGAATTATCGGGCATACGAAAGAACACGGTGCATTCAGAGTGGAAGGAATTCAGGGACTTTTTGGAGGGTACAACACACATGGCGACAATATACGCCCTATGCGCGGCCTTAGCAAGAAACATTCGCATAATATATATCTGTATTGCGGGCTGTATTGCGAGCAAAACCGTATGGCTGCGGCCAGCGCACGTTCCATTGCTTGGCAAAGCGGCGCGCCCCTGCTACTACTTGTGCCATGCCCGGCGTCTGCCGGAACCCGCCGCGGGTTCCACCTGGCGGCAACGTATGGAGAACATGTATGAATTACGATCTCTGCCTGCATATTGACAGCAATGAGCCTGCCATCCTGAAACTGGTGCTGAAAAATGCGGCCAATTATATCAAGGGGCTGCCCGGCGAACGCTTTCAGCTCGTGGTGGTTGCCAATGGCCCTGCCGTTAATCACTTTACCCGCAAAAACGAAGAATTCCGTGCAGTGGCCGCGCCCCTCCAGGATCAGGGGCTGCGTATCCTGCTTTGCGCCAATGCCTTGGCCGACAACAATATAAGCCACGAGGACATCTGGCCCGGCTGTGATGTTGTCCCTGCCGGTCTGGTGGAAATAGTGCGCCTGCAGCGCGAAGGCTTTGCCTACATCAAGCCCTGACGCTTCAGTGTCGACTAGGGCAGATTAACTTTGAGAATATACATTCTCAAAGTTTAAGACACGCTCGCTTCGCTGCTTAACCGCGCAAGCAAATAGCTCTGCTGTCTTCGCGGCAGTCGTTGGCGAGCCTGCGAGCCTTACGAATGGCGACAGTGGTTGTGTGGAAACAAACCGCTCGTTACACATGGTGTCTGCAAGCGTAATTTCCCGCGTTACAACTCCTGAAGCATCCGTAACTTCCTTTGTCGTAACGGCTGAAGCTGCGCTTGCATCTTTGCGGCGGGCGACTGCTCATGCGGCCGCCAGAGCAATTTCAAAGTGAAATTGCTCTAAAAGCGCCCTCCGGCGCTTTTCCGTTCTTGCCGAAAGGAGGCAGAATGACAGCTTTTGCGGATATTCTGGACACAGTGCGGCGGCATGGGCCGGTGGTACACTGCATAACGAATTACGTCACGGTCAACGACTGCGCCAATATGGTTCTTGCGGCGGGCGGATCGCCCATCATGGCCGATGATGCGGCGGAAGTGGAAGATATTGTGGCCCTGTCCCAGGCGCTTGTGATCAATATAGGCACACTCAACAGCCGCACGGTGGAATCAATGCTGGCAGCGGGCAGACGCGCCAACAGCCTGGGCAAGCCCGTGGTGCTCGATCCCGTGGGCGCGGGGGCTTCGGCCCTGCGCAACAGCACTCTCCAGCGTCTGCTGGACGAAGTCCGTTTTGCGGCCATTAAGGGCAATGCTTCGGAAATAGGCTTTCTGGCGGGCAAGAATGCAAAAGCCAGAGGCGTGGACGCGGAAGACGCGTCCCTTGTGACCGAAGACAGTCTTGAAAGCGCGGGGGCTACGGCCCGTCGCCTGAGCCGCGACATAGGGGCCGTGGTGGTTATCAGCGGAGCCATTGATATTGTTGCGTATCCCGGCGGGGCCTGGGCCGTGCGCAACGGGCATCCG
>NZ_JBAIYR010000272.1:0-3189 GCF_036763145.1 Desulfovibrio sp. 1188_IL3213
GTTGCCTTCTGCCGTTCGCTGTTGCCTTGCGCTGTTGGCGCTGCTCGCGGGCTGTCCGGGCGGTTCTGCTGCGGGCCAGACCCGGCAAAAGAACGCAGACCGGTCTTTTCCGTTACTGCGGCGCAGCAACAGGTGCGCATACGCCGAACCATAGCTGTAAGCGCATGATATTCGCCAGCTTGTGCAATATACCCGCCACGAGCAGGGTCACCCCGCGATGGGCTTATGCCCTCCCTGCACAGGCATACGCCTGCCCGCCGTCTGCAAGACGAGCATTTTCAACTACCTGTGTTGACAGGGGACTGTATTTCTGAAATTTATACTGAGACTATTCATTCGCCTTACCTGTAAGCGTTGCTATCATAGAATTCCTATCAAATTACATAGTATTGCATCCAAGCCATTGCGGGGCAGGCAGAGCAGGCCCCAGCAGGAGAAATCATGAAAAACCGCAGCGTGTACCTGGGGCTTGTTCTGGCAGTTGTATTGCTTGTCTTCGGCGTATGGGCGCTTTCCTTTTTCGGTTCAACGCTTTCCCTCCAAAGGGTGGCTCTTGATTCCGAAGCTGCCGCCAAAAGGGTTGCCGTGCCGTCCGCTCAGGCCCTGTTCAATCCGCCCCGGCCCGAAGACGCGCCGGAGAGTATTCGCGAAGAGGTCATGCTCGGCTACAGGATCATGACCGAAACGAAAAAATACGCCGGGCAGTACATCGGCAAGGACAGCCAGCTTTCCTGTTCAAGCTGCCACTTTGAGGGCGGCCGGTCTATGGAGAGCTTTTCTCTTGTGGGCGTGGGGGCGACCTATCCGCGTTACCGTGACCGCAATGAGTATACCATCGACCTCGGCATACGCATTCAGGGCTGCTTTGACCGCAGCATGAACGGCACGCCGCCCCCGCTGGACAGCCAGGTGATACAGTCGCTGCTGGTGTACCTGCAATGGATTTCCAAAGATATTCCCGTATACGCCGAGCTGCCCTGGACCCTGCCTGAAAGTATGGGCAATCCCCACAAGCCTGATCCGGCCAACGGCGAAAAGGTGTACAAAAACGTGTGCGCCCGCTGCCACGGCCTTGAAGGCGAAGGCACGGACATTGCCCCGCCCGTCTGGGGCGACGGCGCGTACAATGACGGCGCAGGCATGCACCGCATCCGCACCCTTTCCATTTTTGCCTGGCGCTTTATGCCCAAGAATGCGCCTTCTCTGACGCAGGAAGAGGCGCTTGACGTGGCGGGCTACATCCATGAACAGCCCAGACCGGCCTTCAAGCCCACCCATTCCGACAAGATCGTGCGGCTTATCCCTCTGACGGAAGGGAACTAGCCATGATATTTCCCATATTGCATATACCGGGACTTGGCGATGGCATGACCATCGCCCTGGACGCCGTGCTGCACGTTGTCATAAGCCACGGCCTGGCTATTGGTCTCATGACCATGCTCATTCTGTTTCAAACCCTGACCTGGATGGGCAAGGGCGACTACTGGGCAAAGATCAGCCGCAGCCTGCTTGGTCCCGCCGTGGTGGTCATCACCTCCGTGGGCGCGGTGACGGGCGTGGGCATCTGGTTTATCACCGGCATTCTCGCGCCCGAAGGCATCGGTTCGCTTATCCACCTTTTTTTCTGGCCCTGGTTTATAGAATGGGGGGCCTTTACATCCGAAGTCATTCTGCTGCTCATCTACTACTATCTGTGGGACAGGCTGGCGGAAAAGCAGCCCGGCAAGCTGGCTGCGCTGGGCTGGGGCTACGTGGTCATGGCTGTTTTTTCGGCCATACTCATTTCGGGCATTCTGGGCTTCATGCTCACGCCTGACGGCTGGCCCTGGGAACAGGATTTTGACCAGGCGTACTTTAATCCCACCTTCGCGCCCCAGGTTTTTCTGCGTCTGGCAGGCGGGCTTGCCATCGGCTCGCTGCTGCTCATGGCGTGGATTGCCTGGCGCTTCAAGGGTACGGCTCAGGAGCGGGGCAGCGCCCTGCGCCTGACCGGGGGCGTTTTTCTGGCTTGTGTGGCTGTGGCCGGTGTGAGCGCCTGGGTGTATTTCTCCCGCATACCCATGACCTATCTGACCCACTGGAAATTCGCCGTAGCCACGTCCTACATGTCGCAACTGCCGGACTTTCTGCCAACCCTCAATGCCGTGGGCGTGGGCGTGCTGTGCCTTGCCGGTCTTGTGGCGGTGCTGCGCAGCCGTGTGGCAAGCCGCATTCTCTGCATACCGGCCCTGCTGCTTTGCGTATTCATGGTTATGGAATTTGAGCGCATACGCGAATTTGTGCGCGGGCCGTACCTTTTGCCCGGCTATATGTATGCCAATCAGGTTCCGCTGGTGGAAAAGCTGGCCCTGGACGAAAAAAATGAAAGCTTTCTGCCGCGCATGCGCTGGGTTAACGACAACGGCAAGCTGCCGCCCCACATGGTCGCCGGGCAGGCCCTGTTTGCCGCCAACTGCGGGGTGTGCCACACCAACGTCAAGGGCGGCCTCAACAATATCGGCATCCGCGTGGCCGGGCGTACGCTGGACAGTCTCAACGCCATCATCGACATCACCGAGAACCTCGGGCCGTTCATGACGCCCTTTACCGGCTCGGAATCGGAGCGCCTGCTGCTGGCGAACTACATTTACATGCTCGCGACGGAGCAGGGCTATATCAAGACGCAGCAGGCCCATAAGGGCCGCGCCGCCGGGGAGGCCAAGCAACCATGAACAAGTGGACCGATCTTTTTCTGCTGCATCCCCTGCCCGAAGGCTGGCTCAACGGCCTGCTTTTTGTCTCCTTTGGCCTGCACCTGCTTTTTGCCCTGCTGATCGTGGGGACGGCCATTCTGGGCTTTGTGTTCTTTCTTCAGGACTGGCTGGACAGGGATGAGGCCGGGCAGGCGTGGAACAGCCGTTTCATGCACACCCACCTCGGCCTCAAGAGCCTGGCGGTGGTGCTTGGCATTGCGCCCCTGCTGCTCATACAGATCCGCTACTCCTATTCGTTCTTTACCACCACGGGCCTGTTCGCCTACGCCTGGCTGGCGGTGATCCCCCTGCTGATCGTGGCCTTTCTGCTCATCGACGCCTTTAATCACAGCATGGAACGGCGCGCCTGGCTGGCCTTTTTTTGCGGCGTGGTGGGCGTGGGGGCGCTGCTTACCGTGCCCGCGGTCTTTACCGGGGCGCTGGCCCTGATGGAACG
>NZ_JBAIYR010000273.1:0-3169 GCF_036763145.1 Desulfovibrio sp. 1188_IL3213
AACGCGACAGCGGGCGCAACCGCCCGGTGGTCGCCATCATCGGTGACGGTTCCATGCAATATTCTGTTCAGGGGCTGTGGACAGCGGCCCAGCAGGGCCTGCCCATCCTTTTTGTCATACCGAGAAACGGCGAATACGCCATTCTGAAGTCCTTTGCCGTTCTGGAAGAAACCCCCGGCGTGCCGGGCCTTGACCTGCCGGGCCTTGATACGGTTGCCATCGCCAAGGGCTATGGCTGCGAAGCCGTACGCGCCGAAACGGTGGACGAGGTGCGCAAGGTTTGCGCCGAAGCGTTCAAGCGCTCCGGCCCCACCCTTATCGAAGCGCCCATCGTGCCCACCATCCCGCCCCTGCTTTAGAGCAGATTTTGAGAATGTACATTCTCAAAGTTTAAGTCACGCTCGCTTTGATGCTTAACCGCGCAAGTAAATTGCGCTTGCATCTTTGCGGCGGGCGACTGCTCACGCAGCCGCCAGGGCAATTTCAAAGTGAAATTGCTCTAGCCAGAACCAAACGCCATTCCCGGGACCACCGGGTCCCGGGAATGGCTAAAAGGAACCGCCCATGCTTGAAACAATAATCATGGCACTGCTGCCCATTATCGTGACCCTGCTGCTGGGTCTTCTGGCCGGATGGCGGCACGACTTCAGCCAGGATCAGGCATCTGTCCTCAACCGCATGGTCATGCTTTACGCTTTGCCCATGCTTCTTTTTGCAGGCATCCTCGGCACGCCGCTTGATGAGGTACTGAAAAACGCGCAGGTATTTTTGTGGATAGCCATCGGCATGGCCGGGGGCTTTGTGCTTGTTTTTCTGATTTCGCGCCTTGTTTTCAGGTCTGACGTAAAACTTGCGGCCCTGCGCGGTCTGGCAATCGCCGGACCAGCCGTGCCTTTTGTGGGAACTCCGGTTCTGGGCATGCTTTTCCCCGTTGATGCCGATCTGGCGATTGCCGCGGGCAGTATTATCCTGAACCTTGTCCAGGTTCCGCTGGCCCTCATCTTTCTTGTGGGCGAAAGCGGCGACAGCTCTTCCGGCCAGAAAAAAAACCCCATATCCATTGTTGCCGACAGTATCGCCAGTGCGGTCAAACAGCCTGTGGTCTGGGCTCCGGTGCTGGCTTTTGCGCTGCTGCTGGCAGGCCTGGACATGCCCAAAGTGCTTAAAGGCTCGTTTCTTCTGCTGGGGCAGGCCACGGGCGGCGTAGCCCTGTTTGCCGTGGGCGCGGTGCTTTTTGCCCAGAAGGTGAGCATGTCCCTGCCTGTGATCATCAACGTTATCTGCAAGAACATCCTGCTGCCCGGCCTTGTCCTTGTGGTAATGATCTGGCTGGCCGTACCCGTTACGGAACGCGGCCTGGCGGCTGTGACCCTGGCTATTCCCACAGCCTCTATCGCCGTCATTTTTGCCGTGGAATACAAGTCCGGCGAACAGGAAATGGCCTCTACCCTGTTCTGGAGCACCATATTGTCCGTCATAACCATGGGCGGATTTATCTGGCTGACCTGATACAAAACTCTGAAAGAAAAAACGAAACAGACTGAAAAAGCATATGAAAATCCGCCCCGCAACGCTGTCGGGCGGATTTTCATATGCGCATGGCGTAGGGGCAGTCTTGTCCCGGCCAAACGAAATTGCGGCCTGACGAAATTGCGGGATCTGTGAATGTGCGGGCCAAGTGGACACGCTGACAAGAAAAGATCGCCCGTCAGGCGTCCGTATTTTCTTTCAGCTTGCGCTGCGCCCTTTTGGCAGCCAGAACCTCACGCTCACGCCGATTCTTTTCGTCTTCCGCGCGCCGTTGCTTGCGGATACGCTCAAGGCGGGTCTGCTGCGCCTGCTCACGCTGCTTGCGCGCCTGTTCCAGCAGCTTTTCCCGCTTGCGGTCAAAAACCAGGGTGGTGCGCAGTGCCGCCAGTCCGAAAGAAATGACCGTAACAATAAGAATGAGCACCTTCTGGATAGACCACTGATCTTCCCCCAGAATCTCGCGCAGCCAGCCCAGGCGCAAGCTGTCCCCCCAGAAAACCACAACAGGCACCCCGATAAAGCAGAGCAGCAAGCCCACAATCTCAATCCACATGAAGGTCTTGCCCATGGTCAGGCCAAAAAGGGTTCCATCGCGCACCATACGCAAAAACTGCAAACGCTTGCGCAGGTTGCGCAACAGCTCTGCCAGGCGCGGGGTGTCGGCCTGCACCTGCTTGAAGGCTCCGGCATCGCGAAAGTTACAGGAAAAGGCGCGGTTGATGATGCCCGCGCTTTCATTAAAGTCACGGCTGAATTCACGCAGGGCTGAGGGAAACGGAAACCACGAGGCTTCGTCCCGTATTTCCTGAAGAATATCCAGATAATATTTATATCTGTTGCGCAATTCTTCCACTTCGCGGTTGATGCATTCCTCAAGCTCTTTTTCCAGGGCCGGGCGCGTTTCAACAACCTTGAGAAAGGCTGTGTAACTGTTGATGCTGGCGAGCTTTTCCAGCCGCCGGATTTTTCCGCCCAGCAGCAATTGAACCGGATGCTCCGGCGGAAACCAGTCGTTAAGCCGCGAATTCAGTGAGTTGATGGCCAGTCCCTCGGCCTCGGCCTTTTTTTTCGCTTCTGCCCAGAGATCATACAGAGATGAAAGAATAAGCAGACGCCCCCGCTCCAGAGCCGGGTCCATCAGAATATGGCTGAAGTAGGCGGGGTCTTCGCGAATGAGCTTTGTCATCGGGTCCAGTACCGCTTCCGCAAAGCCCATCTTAACCTTGCAGACCATCTCGCGGTACTGCGTCTCGCGCCACTGGGTCACGCGCCATACCTGGCCGTACTGCTCTATGGCCGCGCCAAAATGCCCCTGCTCTTCCTCAAGCCTGGCCTGCAAAAATTCGTTCCACGCCTGAAGCATGGGCGAGGGCGTGAGCATGGCCGCCTCGCCAAAGCTGGCAGCGGCGCGGGCAAAGTCCTGCCGTTCAACATGACAGAAGCCCTGCACCATGCGCAGGCGCGGATCCCGCTGATGACGGCTGATATTCTGGGCGATCTTTTTTTCCAGATCCGCCAGGTCTTCGGGGCCGGAAGCGACCAGCCTGTCGAGCATTTCCCATGCCGGGCTGTCGTCGCGGGGCGGCAGTTCTTCTCCCGGTTCAGGCTCGCGCATGCGGTACAGCCAGTTGCGCGGGGA
>NZ_JBAIYR010000274.1:0-3166 GCF_036763145.1 Desulfovibrio sp. 1188_IL3213
CACGGCCAGCACGTCGGGCCTGAAGGAGGCCAGTTCGGCCTGGGCTTCGGCTCCCTTGAGGCTGGCGGGCTGGCATACGGGAATGCCCAGTTCCAGAGCAAGTTTTTTCACGGCGGACATGGCAAGCTTTTGGCCGCGCCCCGCCGGACGGTCAGGCTGCGTGTATACAGCGACAATATGGGCGCGCGGCCAGGCCGCCAGCCTTTTCAGACTGGCGGCCGCAAAGCCGGGAGTACCCATAAACACTATACGGCAGTCTTTTTCTTGAGCCATTTTTTAACCTTGCTGTCATACAGGCTGCGCCGCAGGCGGCTCACCTTGTCAATAAACAGTATGCCGTCGAGATGATCGTATTCGTGCTGCATGACAATGGCGGCAAAGTCTTCCAGATCTTCTTCAATGACATTGCCGTCAAGATCAGTGGCGCTCAAGTGCGCCTTGCTCATGCGCTTTACGTCCGCACGGTAGTTCATCGGCACGGAAAGGCAGCCTTCCTGCTCGCTGACGATCTCCTCACCGGAGAGCGTCAGCACCGGATTGATGAGCACCCGGGGGTTGCGCTCATCTTTCTGGGCAGAAGGGTCCATAACCAGCATGCGTATATTGCGCCCCACCTGAGGCGCGGCAAGTCCCACGCCCGGGGCCTCATACATGGTTTCGAGCATGTCCGCTGCAAGCTGGCGGATTTCATCCGTCACTTCCGCAACAGGCTCGCACACCTCTTTGAGGCGCGGATCAGGATAGGTAACAATATCAAGAATCATAGCTGCTTCCTTGTGCTCAAAGCCTGACGGCCGGTGGGCGTTGCCTATTCCGCCTTTTCAGCCGTTGCGGGCTTGTCGGTCTTGCCTTTTTCACCGGGCTGCTCACGCAGGCGCAGGCCAAGCTCCCGCAACTGCTTGGCTGCCACGGGCGAAGGCGCGTCCGTCATGAGGCAGGTGGCTTTTTGCGTTTTGGGGAAGGCGATAACGTCGCGAATACTGTTGGCCCCTGACAGCAACATGATAAGACGGTCAAGACCGAAGGCAAGGCCGCCGTGCGGCGGCGCGCCGTGCTCCAGCGCCTGAATAAGGAAGCCGAACTGGCTTTCGGCCTGCTCGGGGGTAAAGCCAAGGGCCTCGAACATACGGCGCTGCACTTCGCCGGAATGGATACGGATGGAGCCGCCGCCCACCTCGCTGCCGTTGAGCACCATGTCATAGGCGCGGGCGCGGGCGCGGGCGGGGTCGCTGGTCATGATGTCCATATGACCGGGAGCCGGTGAGGTAAAGGGATGGTGGCAGGCCACATAGCGCTTTTCTTCCTCATCGTACTCATACAGCGGGAAGTCGGTAACCCAGAGGAAGTTAAAGGTATTTTCAGGTATCAGGTGCATATGGTTAGCCAGATGCACGCGCAGGTTGCCCAGCGCCGCATTGACCATGCCCGGCTCTCCCGCCTGGAAAAAGACGATATCTCCCACCTGAAGATCCAGCGCCGCGGCAATGCCCTTGCGTTCTTCATCGGAAAGGAACTTGGCAATGGGCGACTGCCATTCGTCGGCCTTGATCTTGATCCAGGCCAGCCCCTGCGCGCCGTATATTTTCACAAATTCGGTAAAGGCGTCTATTTCCTTGCGGGTCATGCTTTCGCCGCCGGGAACCCTCATGCCCTTGACCAGAGGGGCCGTGGCAAACAGCTTGAAGCCAGAACCGCGCACAATTTCGGTAATGTCCACAAGCTCCAGACCGAAACGGGTATCGGGCTTGTCCACGCCGTAGCGGGCCATGGCTTCGTCCCAGGGCATGCGCGGGAACGGCAGGCAAAGCTCCTTGCCCATGACGTCCTTGAACACGCGGGCCATAAGCCTTTCAGCCATGCTCATGACAGTTTCTTCGTCCGCAAAGCTCATTTCAATGTCCACCTGGGTGAACTCGGGCTGGCGGTCGGCGCGCAAGTCTTCGTCGCGGAAGCAGCGCACTATCTGGAAATAGCGGTCCATGCCCGCCACCATGAGCAGTTGCTTGAACAGCTGCGGCGACTGCGGCAGGGCATAAAATTCGCCGGCATTGAGACGGCTGGGAACCAGAAAATCGCGCGCGCCTTCGGGCGTGGACTTGGTGAGCACCGGGGTTTCCACTTCCACAAAGCCGTCCTCATCCAGGTGGCGGCGTATGCACTGGGCCACCTTGTGGCGCAGGCGCAGGTTGTCCTGCATGCGGGGACGACGCAGGTCAAGGTAGCGCCAGGCAAGGCGCAGGTTCTCGCCCGCATCACAACGGTTTTCAATGGCAAAGGGCGGGGTTTTGGAAGTATTGAGCAGCTTCCATTCCGTAACCACTACCTCGATTTCGCCGGTGATCATGTTGGGGTTCACCATGCCTTCGGGGCGCGGGCGCACCACGCCCTTGATGGCAAGCACGTACTCCGAACGCAGAATGTGCGCGTTCTTGTGTGCTTCCGGGGCGGCATCGGGGCTGAAGACCACCTGGGTAAGACCCGAACGGTCGCGCAGGTCCACAAAGATAAGACCGCCGTGGTCGCGCCGGTACTGCACCCAGCCCATGAGGCAGACTTCCTGCCCGTTGTTGGCAAGGGTCAGCTCACCGCAGGTCTGGCTGCGATGCCAGTCCCCAAGGCCGGTGATGTACTTCTGGTGTTCCTGCTGCACGTCCTGGCCCTGCGCGGCTGCCTGGGCCGTCTGCTCTGCCATCTGGCTTTCTTCAGTCATGTTAGTTGGTTCCCGTTTGCAAAATGTGTAGTGCCTGGGCTTGCGGCACAGTGGCCTGTTCTCCGCTTTCCAGATTTTTTACAACCACAGTGTTCTGGGCCGCTTCGTCCGGTCCCATGATGAGGCAATAACGCGCGCCGGACTTGCCGGCCTGACGCATAAGGCTTTTAAAGCCCGCCTCGCTGAAATTCATTTCGCCCCGCAGGCCCGCAGCGCGCAACGTTTGCGTCAGCGCATAGCCCTGCGCCCTGCTTTGCGCATCCATACCCACAAGATAGAAGTCCGCCGGAACAGCGTCCCCGGCTCCCATCATGAGGGCCAGGCGCTCCATCGGAGGTATAGCAGGACTCGCACGCAATTTGAAAATGGATATCCTGCTTTTCGTCAGCGTTGATAGTACAGACAAGGCATTCCACGTTATCGCTCCCGCATGCGGGGCAGGGCTTCAGTTCTGGC
>NZ_JBAIYR010000275.1:0-3163 GCF_036763145.1 Desulfovibrio sp. 1188_IL3213
TCGCGCAGCTGCTCGGCCATCATGCACAGGGCCAGCAGGATGTCCGCGGGCTGAAAGCCGCCCACCACGCCCGGAACGCCGTAGTCCTTTGCCAGAAACTCGTAAGGCTCCAGTCCAAGGATGGTGGACACATGCCCGGGCAGCAAAAAAGCCTCCACGGCGCACTGGCTGTCGTCCAGCAGGGCGCGCAGGGCGGGAGGAACCAGCTTGTGCAGGGAAAGCACGCAGAAATTGTCGAGCTTGCGCTGACAGGCTGTCAGCAGCGTGGCGGCCACGGTGGGGGCAGTGGTTTCAAAACCGATGCCCAGAAAAACCACGGTATCACCGGGATTTTCAGCCGCCAGGGTCAGGGCGTCCAGCGGCGAATACACGATTTCCACCCGTGCGCCCTGTGCCTGGGCATGCTTGAGGGTGCGACCGTCAGGGCCGGGTACGCGCAGCAGGTCGCCGAATGTGGCAACAATAACCCTGTCGCGGCCCGCCAGGTCAAGAAAGGCGGCCACTTCGGCGTCATGCGTGACGCAGACGGGACAGCCCGGCCCGGAAAGATGGGCAACGGATGAAGGCAGCAGGGAGCGCAGACCGCTTTGGAAGATAGCTACCGTGTGCGTGCCGCATACTTCCATAAACCGCATGGGGCGTCCGTCCAGAGCGCGATTGAGGCGGTCCAGCAGACTGTGACAGACCTGCGGGTCCTGAAAGGCGTTTTCCAGTTGCATGGTGCTCCTCTTGTGGTGCTTCCGAAAATTATGGCCGAAACTGTTTGCATCTGAAGCGTGCTGCGGCGCTGCGGGGCTGCCTTGCAAAAATTCTTGTCCGCACAGGCTCGGGCAGGCTTTACCTGCCGTCCGGCAACGCCATGCCCCAGAGCATTTTCACTTTGCAATTGCTCTGGTGACTGCGTGTCAGACGCCCGCAACAAAGGCGCAGGCGCAATGTATTTACGCTGTCAGGCGCCGAAGCGAGCGGGCCGTAAACTTTGAGAATGGACCTTCTCAAAGTTAATCTGCTCTAGACAGTGTCGTCACGAGCGCCTTTCCCGGTATCTCTGCGTCGAACTTCGCCTTTTATTCCGGTCGAGTACCATAAGAGTACACTCCCTGCATAAAAGGCTCGTTCTCCTTGATATACCAAGGAAATTCATCTCGTGACGACACTGTCTAGGGAAGGGGAGCCAGCATATCCAGTCCCGTTCCCACAGGCAGCCCGCACATAAGGTTGGCGTTGGCAAGCGCCTGGCCGGAAGCGCCGCGGCACAGATTGTCAATGGCGGCCAGAATGGTCAGCCTGCCTGTGCGGGGGTCTACCACAAGTCCCAGGTCGCAGAACATGCTGCCGCGCACAAAGCGTGTTTCGGGCAGCGCCCCCTTGGGCAGCACGCGCACCCAGGGGCTGTGCGCCCAGGTGCTCTTGAAGGCCGCGCGCACTTCGTCCAGCGTGGTTCTGGGGTTTTTCAGCTTCGTATAGATGGTGGACAGGATGCCCCGGTTGAGCGGCAGGATGTGCGTATTAAAGGAAAGGCGCACGTCTTGTCCGGCCAGCAGGGATACTTCCTGCTCGATTTCCGGCGTATGCCTGTGCGTGGGCAGGCCGTATGCGCGGAAATTGTCTGAAATTTCGCAATACAGGGTTCCCACAGCGGCCTTGCGCCCCGCGCCGGTGGTGCCGGATTTGGCGTCCACCACAATATCGTCGGTATGTACAAGATCGTTCTTGATGGCCGCGTACAGGCCCAGAATAACCGAGGTGGGATAGCAGCCGGGATTGGCGATCAGGCTTGTCCGCGCCGCCTCGGCGGCGTACAGCTCCGGCAGGCCGTATACGGCCTTGCGCAGAAGGTCGGTATGGGTATGCTCGTGCTTGTACCAGGAGTTGTATACTGCGGGGTCGCGCAGACGGAAATCGGCGGAAAGATCCACGACCTTTGTTCCGGCTTCAAGCAGCGGAGCGGCCATGCTCATGGCTGTTCCGGCAGGAACGGCCAGAAAGACCACATCACATTCCCTGGCGGCCTGTTCGGCGTCAAAGACGCTTATGACCACATCCGCGCCGGGCATATGATCAAGAAAGGGATAGTATTCGCCAAGGCGTTTGCCCGCTTCGGCCCGCGAACAGGCCATCACAAGCCGCATGGACGGGTGGCTTGCCAGAAGCCGCGCCAGTTCCATGCCTGCATATCCCGTAACTCCAACCAGACCCGCTTTGAACGTCTTCATGCCGTCAATCCTCTACGCGCCGCAAGGGCATCGAAAAAAGCTCATAAACCCCGCCGGTGAAGCGGGCATGCCACAGTGGTCACGGGCCTGCCCCGCAGCGCGCAGCGCCGTGGCGGCAGGACGGCTCGGCTATGCGGGCGTCTGTCCCTTTTTGGTCAGGCACGCGCAGTCAGGGCCGCATTTGATGACAAATTTCAGGCGCAGCTCGTAAAGGATGCTTTCGAGCAGTTTGCTTTCCTGCTCGTCAAGGCAGCGCTCCGTTTTCATGTGCAGCATTTCAAGCACGTCAATGCTGTGCTTGGCGAGAGGCAGATTTGTCTCTGTGCTGCTGGTTTCTGGGTTAGGGACTTCGCCCAGGTGGACCAGGGCGGAAGACGCCAGGGAGAGAATAAACGTGGAAAATGTCACTTCGGGCATGGGTCCGTCGGGCGTATGCCCTGACGAGCAGCCGCAGGTTTTTTGGCTCATGTTGACCTCGTGGCGCGAAGCGCCCTGGAGTTTTCAGCTTTGAGGACACATGTTCCCAAAGCGTTGAAAATGCCCGCACAGGCGTCCGGCAGTGCGGACAGGATGCATCGGCGTCTGCGGCGGGCGTAAGCGCAGCTTCAGCCGTTACGACAAAGGAAGTTACGGATGCTTCAGGAGTTGTAACGCAGGAAACTACGCTTGCAGACACCATGTGTAACGAGCGGTTTGTTTCCACACAATCACTGTCGCCATTCGTAAGGCTCGCAGGCTCGCCAACGACTGCCGCGAAGACAGCAGAGCTATGTACTTGCGCGGTTAAGCAGCGAAGCGAGCGTGTCTTAAACTTTGAGAATGTACATTCTCAAAGTTAATTTGCTCTAGTTATAGACCAGCGGCAGCGGCACGCCTGGTTTGCCTTCAAGGGCGGCCCGGTACGCGGCCATGCCCCGCTCCAGATAGTCGCGCGAGCCGCTGTAGCC
>NZ_JBAIYR010000276.1:0-3147 GCF_036763145.1 Desulfovibrio sp. 1188_IL3213
GCCGATGACGGCGCCCATGCCGCCTTCAGCGCACACAGTGACACTACTGCACATGAGGACATTCCTGGCCCGGACGCCCCCGCACCGGGGAACTTCAGCGGAGAAACGGACGAGCCGACGCAGCCGCTCTTCGCTTTCCTGAGCGACCACAGCGCGGACACGTCCCCAGACATGCTCACAGATATGTCCCATGAGAGCGGGGACGACACCCTGCACAGCGGCTATCTCAGCAACGATGCCGGCGACAGCGGCGCTCTTGCCGATCTTCATGCCTCCATCACTCTGGCCTATGGCGATGAAAGCTTTGACGCCCTGTTTGCGGCAACCACCGCGCAGGCTGCCGAAGATGGCAAGACCGACCTCTTCGAAGGAACCGACCTGAACACTGTGGCGCTGACCGACATGAATGCGGCCCTTGGTCAGAATCCCCTTGCCGAGGCGGCCCACGATGCTCCTGCCGCAACGGTGGAAGGCATGGTCATTGCCACGAGCGAAGTCAGCAGTGCGCCCAGCGTTATGGATTCCTGCCAGGAGAATACCGACAACGCCGCAAGGGAAATCGCAAGCAGCTAGAGCAGTTTACGCAGATCCGTCCGTTTGGGAATGCACATCCGCAAAACGGCTAGGCTTCACCAAGGCGCGTAACAGCACAAAAACCAGCGCAGCTTCATCCGCAAGCCCTCGGGCAACGGATGAAGCTGCGCCTGCCTTTTGGCGGTGGCGGCCTGTTCACACAGTCGCCAGAGCAGTTTCAAAGTAAAATGCGCAAAAGCGTGAAGGCGTTCCTTCAGGCATCAACCGGCACAAAAACCGTGCGCTCAGCGCCGGAAGCGCTCTGCCAGAGCTTTGCCGGAAACGCGCTTCCCGGTTTTCATGTCAAAGGCCCTGCAGCAGCCGGGGGAAACCTCGTCAATAAGCATGGGCGCACCCTTTTCATCAAGGGCCCATTCAATTTTAATATCCCAGAGATCCAGATCCCGAGCCGCAAACATGCCGTGTATGGCCTGCATGGCCCTTGTGTTGCTGTCCAGAAGGGCGCTCATGGTCCTGGCCTCCACAACGCCCAGGGCCACAAGGGCGGAAGGAACAACAAGCGGATCGCCGGCAGCGTCGTCCTTGAGGGTTATCTCAAACACAGGCTCGGCAAA
The DNA here is from genome assembly GCF_036763145.1 of Desulfovibrio sp. 1188_IL3213. Lineage (NCBI taxonomy): Bacteria > Pseudomonadati > Thermodesulfobacteriota > Desulfovibrionia > Desulfovibrionales > Desulfovibrionaceae > Desulfovibrio > Desulfovibrio sp. 1188_IL3213. The sequence continues at coordinate 1,149 of NZ_JBAIYR010000276.1, forward strand.
ACGCATGCCGTCATGTACGCCCGGAACCATGCCGTAACGGCGCAAAAAACTTCCTGTGCATACCCAGCGGGCGATCCACTCAATGCCGGGGTTGAACATGGTTCCCCTGCGCACGTCCATTGACAGTGAGGGCAGGTCGTAGGCGATCATGTGCGTGGAGACGCCATTTTTTTCAGCCAGTTCTTCAAAGATGGCCGAGGCCATGAGCAGGCAGGCCTCTCCTTGACCGGGTTCGGTGTTTTCCGCCACCGTGTTTCCGCCGGGATCGATTTCTCCGGCAGCATTTTTTGTCACCCGGTCTGAAAAAATCAAACGCAAGCCGTCTTCGCCGTTGTCATACACGTCTTTGGTTTTGCCGCGGTACACCAGGTTCATGCTCTACTCTCCATTTTTATCGCACGGTTTTATACAAGTTCGCAGGCGTGCATACGTTGGCGCTCTCCCCTGCCCCATGCGCGAAAGTGATGCTGCCCAATTACAAATTTTTCTGCAAGTTCTTCTTGAATGCGGCAGAACATGACGCGGTGAAACGGAACAGACGCCCCTACCTGCCCGTTTGACAGGCCGGGTCTGCGGGCGGGACGGGCAGAAAGGCAGCGGGCAGGTCGGGCAACCGGCAACAGAACGCGCCTTTGCGCACGCCCCTGCGGCCGCAGCAACGAAAGAACGCGCGCCGACATTGCCGACGCACGTTCTTTCAGGCCCTGCAAAGCTGAAAACATGTCTTTTCAGCGCAGGCATATGGCACGTACCTGCATATTATTGCAAAGCCTGCCCTATGGACTGATGGTAGCCGTTCATGCGTTGCCGCTCAAGCCGGGACCGCTGAAGATCCTGGCGCAGGGCATCGCGCGCCCTGATGGCAAGCCCTGTCAGGTGCTCCTGCACACGGGCCAGTTCCACAAGATGCCCCCGATACTCATCAGCATGGCTGCTTTCAAGCACATACCAGGCCATGCTGGTGACCTCGTTGCGTTTTTCCGCAAGAGCCATAGCCCTGTCATACGCGCCGTCTTCAAGAGCGATCATTTCCTGCCGGGCGAGATCAAGGGCCTGGTCCAGCAAGCTGAGTCCCTGAGCCATAAAAACTCCTTACGCCCTACTGGGCAACACGCTTGACAATCTGCTGGTGCAGCAGCTCGCTGACTTCACGCCATTCGGCGCAGATGGGCAAAAATTCGTATTCCAGCAGGTCGGAAAGCAGAATCCAGTCTTCGTTTTCCAGACCATCGCTCATTTCGGAAATCAGGTTAGAGAGCTTTTCGGTCTTTTCGGCAAAAGACGCGGACTCGCCCTCGTCATAACGCCCACGCAGGTCGCCGAGCATGTTCATGAAGTCCCGGGTAACGTCCAGCAGGTCCTGAAGCAGCTCAAGGGCATCGGTGTCCGAGGCTTCACGGAACAGACGGGCAACCTGACGGGCGCCGTGTTCCATCATCAGGGTGACCTTGCCCATTTCGCCTGCTATGTCCACAGCCAGTTCGCTGTTGGGTACAGAACGCACCTCAAGACGCGAAATGGAGTCGCAGGTGATGTCTTCTGCCTGATGCGGGTAAATCTCTGAAAAGGCTTCATCGTTTACCAGAACATCGGTGATCACGCGCCCTTCCATTTCCTCGTCACGCATGATGCTGGTCAGGGCCTGCTCAAGGTTTTCAAACGCGGATATGCTTTTGAAGCTTTGATTGCCATCAACGATTATCATAGTGTTCCTCCTGTCCCTACGGGGAAGAATTTGCCGCCATAAGGCTGCATCGGTTATAGCAAACTGCATGCCATTTTATTTATATACTGTCTTTCCACCGCTCTAGCGTCGAGCGTAAACACTGTATCAACTGCGTCAGGTCTGCCATGCTCCCGCCCCGCTGCTGCCGCAGCTCACGCCAGAAGCCGCCCAGGGCGGCAAGAGCCGGGGCAGCGTCCAGCAGGCTTTGCAAACGCTCGCAATTACGCAAAAAAAGTTGCCCGGCCATGGCGCTTTTGCCCACCAGCCCTGCCT
>NZ_JBAIYR010000277.1:0-3147 GCF_036763145.1 Desulfovibrio sp. 1188_IL3213
CGCCCGTTTCGGAGGACGCGGCAGGGCCGGCCTGTCCGGCCGCCCCGCTCTCCTGCGTCATGCCCGGTTTGTCGAGCGCAGCCATACTACTTGCTGTATTCCTTCATAAGGTCGTCGCCTTCCATGAGGCGGCACACGCGCACAAGATCCTCGGGCGTATCCACGCTCCAGGTGCGGCTGGCCGTGGGAACCATGCGTACCTTTTCCCCGTATTCAAGGATGCGCATCATGTCTACGGATTCGTAGATTTCCAGGGGGCTTTCTTCCATTTCATTGAAGCGCAGCAGGTAGTCGCGACGGAAAGGAATGATGCAGACCTGTTTGCGCATGGGGACCTTGTCCGAGCCTTTTTTGCGTGAAGGAATGGGCTCACGCGAAAAATAGAGGGCATCGTTGAACCTGTCCACCACCACCTTGACTTCGTTGGGGTCTTCAAATTCTTCAAGGGTATCCATATCGGCCATGAGGTTGGTCACGTTGATGGACGGGTCGGCCAGCATGGGGGCCACGGCGGCGTCAATCATTTCGGGGCGCACCATAGGCTCGTCGCCCTGCACCATCACAACGATGTCGGCTTTTTTGCCGGCGGCGGCCTCAATCTTGAGCAGGGCCTCAGCCGTGCGCGTGGAGCAGCGCACGTGATGGTCGCCGGTCATGACGCAGGGCAGGCCCGCATCTTTGCAATAATTTTCGATAATTTCATCGCAGGTCGCCACGTAGGTGGAAGACAGCGTTTTGCTCATGCCCGTGCGAAAGGCCACGTGGCCCACCATGGGTACGTTATGGATGAGGGCAAGCGGCTTGCCGGGATAGCGGCTGGACCCCATACGCGCGGGAATGATGGCAATAATGTTCATGTAGCGGCTCCTTATGGCCTCAAATTTTCAGAGATATTTTCAGCATGCCCGTTGAACGGCAATGCTGCACGAAAAACCCTGTACGGACAAAAGACCGTGTGCTGGCTGCGCCTAGTCGTCCGTAGCCACAAGGTATCCGCCCTCGGACTCCAGTTCCGGGTGCATTTCCTTGTGCTCTTCTTCCATAACCCGCAGGATGCCCTGACCGAGGTCCACGGTGAGCGGCGGCACCAGTTTGCGGCCCACCTTGGGCATGAAGGCATAAGGCGTGACCTGATAGTGGCCGCTGTTGGGGTCGTTCTGGTAGTTGATGACCAGCTCTTTGCCCAGCATTTCGCCGATCATCTTGAAAAGATCCCCGACCCGCATGGGCTGGTTGCCGGAAATGATGATATTCTGGTTTTCAAATTCCGGGGCCAGCACGGCCAGGGTGGCGGCGCTGGCGTCGTCCACGTGCACGTATTCGCGCAGGGCCGTGGGTGCGCCGTAATACGTGATGCCGCCCGTGGCAAGCGCCTCGTACACAAAGCGGTTGATGGCGTTGCGCCTGTCCGACCGGGGGCCGTAAAGCGAGCCATAGCGCAGTATGGTGTAGGGCAGATTGTGCATGGCCTGATAGTTTTCAATATACAGTTCGCACGCCTGCTTGCTGCAGCGGTAAAAACCGCCCGACTTGCCGTATACATACAGGGAGCTGGCAAAGACGTAGCGCTTTACCCCTGCATGGCGGCAGGCTTCGAGAATCATGACATTGCCGAGCACGTTGATGCGCGCGGTGTCCACCGGGCGGTTATTGGCTTCGCCGATGTCGGCTATGCCCGCATAGTTGAACACCATGTCTGCGCCTTCCACTGCCCTGCGCACGGTTTCTTCCTCAAGAATATTGCCCGTGAGCATGGTCTGGTCAGGCCGCAGCCAGGGTGAGGGATGCAGGTCCACAATGGTGACCGCATGCCCGGCATCGGAAAGTTTGTCGCAAATATGCGAACCCAGAAAGCCGGATCCGCCAAAAACGGTTATTTTCACAGTTGTTCTCCCTGATCCGGCCGCTCAGATGCATGCCAGAGAAAGACGGAATCTATGCCATAGGCAATAAAACGGCTGCCTGCCGCGATCTGCCGTTTGAGCTCGGCCGGATCGGGCTGCACAATGTGCAGTCCCATGCGGGCCTTGTGGCGGGCGCAGGCGGCCGCGATGCGATCCATGGCAGCCTTGAAGTCCTTGTGGTCAAACTGTCCCGTAAGCCCCATTGAGCCGGAAAGATCGTACGGGCCGACCATGATGGCGTCCAGCCGCGGATGCGACAGGATGGCGTCCAGGTTTTCCACAGCGCGGATATGCTCTATCTGCGCCACAAGAAATATTTCGGGCGCGAGGGAGCTTCGATACTCCTCAAAGCATTTGCCAAACACATTGGCCCGGCAAAAACCAACCCCCCTGTATTCACCGGCGGTTTCTCCGGCGGAACGCCAATGGTCCTGGCCGGGATAAACGGCCCAGTCAATGGCACGGTCCAGCTGTTCGCGACTTTCAATCATGGGAAAAATCAGCCCCTGAGCGCCCGCTTCCAGCGCGGACTTGATCTGGGTTTTCCCGGCTTCGGGCAAGCGCGCAAAAGGCGCAGCCCCGCCGCATTCGATGGCCCGGAAAATGTCCGGCAGCCCGGTGCGGCCAAAGGAGCCGTGTTCCATATCCACAGCCACCCAGTCATAGCCCGCGCGAGCCATAAGCTCGGCCACATCGGCAGAAGGCAACTGCAGCCATGTGCCTACCGTGGCTTTGTCCGCAGCCAGGAGCGCGCGTATTTCGTGTACGGTCATATCAAACGGCATGCCGCCGCAGGGTTGAGGTTACGTACCAACCTCCAGTATACGCCCAGCCGCAGCGGCACGCAATACGGCCCGGCTGGTCCTGCTCCGCCCGCATATTTGCAAGTACCGCCGGAACATGTATGTTTGCACTGTGGACATCCGCAATTTCGGCTGTCCCTATCCCGCATTTCCGGAGCAGACAGGCTGAAACCCTGTGCAGTTTCAGCGCCGCCAGATGCGCTCCGGCGCTTAGCCGGCGGTAGATTGCCCTGCGCCTTTCCGGCGCGCGCGCCTGCGGCCGCCAGAGCCATTTCAAGTAACACGGCTTTTAAGGAGGATATATGGCTCCCCAAGGCAATATGTATACACAAACCGTGCCTCTGGCCGACGCTCTCGACAAACTGCTCCGCGCTCTGGACGTGGCCCGCGCCGCTGACGGCCAGAACCGGCTGCCGCAACCAGTGTCCTGCCCAACCAAA
>NZ_JBAIYR010000278.1:0-3133 GCF_036763145.1 Desulfovibrio sp. 1188_IL3213
TACATTCTCAAAGTTTAAGGCACGCTCACTTCGGCGTTTAACCGCGCAGATAAACTGCGCTTACGCCTCCGTAGCGAACGTCTGCTCACGCAGCCGTCCGAGCAATTTCAAAGTGAAATTGCTCTAGATAATTTTTTGTCCAGTTGGCTGCGTCACGTAAAAAACAGGACCAAACTGGCGTAAATTGGCGCAAACTGGCCCGGACCGGCACAGGCGAGTCCGGATTGGCGCAGATCGCAAACTGGCCCGCCTTGCCCCGAAAAGGGCATTTCAAGGCGATGTGGCCGGATGCAGAAAAGGATAGCTATGCCATTGCAATGTATTGTTTTTGACTGTGACGGCGTCATACTGGACAGCGTACCCGTAAAAACACGCGCCTTTGCCCGCATTGCCGCACCTTACGGGCAGGAGGCTCAGGACCGTTTTGTCATGTACCACAGCCTGCACGGCGGGGTGAGCAGGTACAAGAAGTTTGAATGGTTTTACAACGAGGTGCTGGGCCGCGAAATCACGCAGGAAGAGTCCGAAAAACTGGGCCGCCTGTTTGCGGAATACGCTCTGGATGAAGTGCGGCGCTGCCCGCTTATTCCCGGCGTCAAGGATGTGCTCGACACCTGGAAGGGCAGGCTGCCCCTCTATGTCTGTTCCGGCGCGCCGCATGAGGAAGTGCTGGCCGTCCTGCACGAGCGTGGTCTGGAGCACTATTTTACGTCCATTCACGGCTCGCCCCCGGCCAAGGCCCGGCTTCTGGCCCAGATTGTGGCTCCGTTGCCCCTGGCCCCGGAAAACGTGCTTATGGTGGGCGATGCCCCCACAGACCGCGATGCGGCGGAAGAAGTGGGTACGCTTTTTTACGGCGTGGGGCCGGACATCAAACCTGTCTCGGACGCCGCCTATCCCTGGGCCGAAGACCTTACGGGACTCAATGACTGGATTGCGGCCCGCGTGGCCTCGATCTGAGCAAACATATAACAGCAAGCCCCGCAGGTTGCCTGTGGGGCTTTTACGTCTGAAGGTATGAAAAAAAGACTATGTATACTGCTTGTCTGTCTTGTGGCCCTGCTGTTTGCGGGCTGCGATTCCGGCGGCAATGAAGACGCTTCTTCAGCAACAGGGGAACAGTCGGGGCAAAAGCCGGAAACGGGCCTGGCCTCGGATGCGGCGCACAGTGCGCCACAGGAACGTCCGCCCTATGAAGAACAGGTTCAGGGGCCGCCCCCTTCGCAGGAAGAGCTTGAAAAGGCGGATGCTCTGGTGGCTTTCTATAATGTGGCCGCGGCCACCCTGGCCGAACCCTATTATGTGCAGGCCGAAACCATGACGGACAATGTGCGCCATTACCTGCGGGAATGGACACTGGCCCCGCGTCCCTCGCCTGATGGGGACGGCAAGGTGCTTGCGCGCCGCCTGGCGGCCCCTGCGGACATGTTCGGGGCGGATGAAGCCGCTGCCCTGTCCCAGTGGGTGGACGATATGGAAAAGAGCATCCAGAGCATGCGGGCCGATTACACGGCTCTGGCACGCTATGTGCGGGATGAGAATATCCGTGATGACGGCGTGAAGGGCCGCGCCCTGGCGGCCAGTCTGGAAAAGGAACACGAGCGCTTTGTGACTGCCCGGGACGGCTATCTGGCCCTGGTGGAAGGGCGGGCCGTCAAGGCCGAGGAAACGCTGCTTTATGGACACCCGCTCAGGCGGCAGATCCTGGAAGCCAGAAATATCTTCACCTTGTATGGCAGCACGGCGGAACTGCTGGCCGCGCAAACGCCCGACCGGCATGCCCTTGGTCAGGTGCGGGACAAACTTGAGGCCGGGCTGCGCAGGGCCGGACAGCCGCCATTTCCGGCTGCTCCAGAAGTGGAGCGGGCCTATCGCGAGTTTCTCAGGCATGCTGCCCGCTATGAGGCCCTTCTGGGCCGTGGGCTGGCCGAAGGCTTTTACAGTCCGGTGCGGCAGGAGCTGAACAATGTCGCGCAGGAGAGCCGCCAAGCCTATAACATTTTCGTGCGTACAGCCAATTCCAACTGAACTGGCAGACAGCACTGAAAACAGATACGCGCTCCAGGCGGATTTTTGAGAATCCGTGCTTCGGAGCTGTGCAGTCGTCGGAGCAATACCACTGCACAACCGTTCTGAGCGGGGTTGCCGCCCCGCAGTGGATATTGCCCGCTGCGGGATGCAATCCCGATGACATGCAAAAGGGGCGACCATGCCCTACAGGAGAGCCGCCGTGAACATTGTCAGCTATTGTCCCAACAGCCTGCGTACAGGCGCTGCCGATGCGGCGGATGTTGGGCTTTACGGGCCGGAGGTCGCCCGTGTTGCCCGTACCTTTCATGAGGGTTTTGACCGTTATGCGGCCACGCCGCTGGTGCGGCTGAAAAATCTTGCTCATGACCTGGGGCTTGGCGAAATTATGGTAAAGGACGAGTCCCAGCGTTTCGGTCTCAATGCCTTCAAGGTACTGGGCGGTTCCTATGCGGTGGCACGTCATCTGGCCCGACTGCTTGATATGCCCATGAGCCGGGTAAGCCCGCAGCTGTTGCGTTCTGCCGAGGTACGCAAAAAACTGGGCAAAATCACTCTCGTTACGGCCACGGACGGCAATCATGGCCGGGGTGTAGCCTGGACGGCCCAGCAACTCGGCATGGGGGCCACGGTCTTCATGCCCGCAGGCTCAGCGCCGGTCAGGGCCGAAAACATCCGTAAAACCGGGGCGCAGTGCACCATAACCGACCTTAATTATGACGATACCGTGCGTCTTGCCATGCAGCATGCGCAGCAGACGGGCGGTGTGCTTGTACAGGACACCGCCTGGGATGGGTATGAGGAAATGCCCCTCTGGATCATGCAGGGCTATACCACCCTGGCTCTGGAAGCGGACGAGCAGTGGCGGGAATGCGGGCTGCGCCCGCCGACCCATATCTTTTTGCAGGCCGGGGTGGGGTCTTTTGCCGCTGCGGCGCTTGGGTATTTTACCGCCGTGTGGGGCGATGCCGCGCCACAGGCCATCACTGTGGAGCCGCAGGCCGCCGACTGTTTTTACCGTTCCTTCATGGCTGGCGACAGCGCCTCCCATGCGGTCACCGGGCATATGCGAACCATTATGGCAGTCCTTGCCTGCGGCGAGCCG
>NZ_JBAIYR010000279.1:0-3115 GCF_036763145.1 Desulfovibrio sp. 1188_IL3213
GGCCGACCCCAACGGGCTTCGCCGCTGCGCCCTGGGCATCATCCGCATTGTGCTCGATTTCGGTCTGCGGCTCGACATGCGCGAAGTTTTTGCCAGGGCGCAGGAACTTTACGGCGACAGGCAATGGAAACTGCCCCCGGCCGAAGCGCTGGACAAGCTTATGGATTTTTTTGGCGCAAGGCTGCGCAATTATTTTATGAGCCGGGGCCAGGATACCTTGCTGGTGGATGCCGCGCTGGGCGCTGGTATGGCTCAGGTAAAGGACTGCGGCGAACGCCTGGAAGCCCTGGCGGCCTTCAGCCGCGAGGCGGGCTTTGCCGAAGCCGCACAAACCTTCAAGCGTGTGGCTAATATTCTGCGCAAACAGGGACAGGCTGAGGATATTCCGGCCCAGTGGCAGGCGGAACTCCTGCATGAAGATGCGGAAAAAGCTCTGGCGGCAACGCTGGATGACCTGCTGCCGGAACTTGACCGCATGTGGGCGGCACGTGATCATGCCGCCGCTCTGGCCTGCCTGAGCAATGTGCGACCGGCTGTGGACGCGTTTTTCGACGACGTGATGGTCATGTGCGACGATGCAGCCCTGCGACGTAACCGTTTAGCCATGCTCCAGGCCCTGGGCGGTCGTTTTGCCCGTCTGGCGGACTTTGCGGCCCTGCAGATGTAGGTTTGCCCACGCGGCGCGGCAGGACTTGTTTTTGCCGTCGCGCCGCGTATGCCAGACGGCGGCCCCAAGCAGTGAAAACGGTACGCGACACGGCGTAAAAGGCCGGGGCTTCCCGCTGTGACAGGCAGTTCTGAAAGCGGGTGTGGCTCAACCCTTTGCGGCAACAAAACAAGTATCTTGGAAAAAACGGCGCGTTTACTTGACAGCCATAAGGCCCTATGCTAACAACCCGTCTTCGCGATAGCGCTACATATTTCAGACTCATGGCTTGCCGGTGCAAGCCCAACATAGTGGAGGATTACCGTGGCAAACCATAAGTCAGCCATCAAGCGTCACAGGCAGAGCGTAGAAAGAGCCGGTCGCAACCGCGCCGTGCGTACGCGCGTCAAAAACGCCATCAAGCAGGTGCGCGCCGCCATTACTGGCAGCGACAAGGCTCAGGCCGGTGAAGCTCTGGTGGCCGCCACTTCTGTGCTTTCCAAGGCCGCCGGAAAGGGCGCCATGCACTGGAAGAAGGCCGCGCGTAAAATTTCGCGTCTGGCCCGTGCTGTCAACAGCATCGAAGCCCAGTAGTTTTCAGTGGCCGCTTTTTGGGCGGCCAGACGAGTGGGGCGGCTTGATCTGCCCAAAAGTTCTGGTGCCTGAGTGCGGCGCGCTGGCGCGACCGCAGAGCGCTTTTCTAAGTGCATGCTGATTGAAAATTTCAACTAAGTTCGCAGATTTTCAAAAAATATTTTGAAAAAAAGCTTGACCGCCACTGCGACTTGATATAGTTTCCCCTTGTTACGCGCTCGTAGCTCAGCTGGATAGAGCAACAGGCTACGAACCTGTAGGTCAGGAGTTCGAATCTCTTCGAGCGCGCCACAAGAAATCAAACCCTTACGGTAAAACACCGTAAGGGTTTTTTTATGTTTAAAAAATCTCTCCCCAATCTCTCCCCAAATTAAAAGTGACGCGGGGTGAGGCCGAATGAAATGCCCCCAACAAACCATATCAGTTAAAAGGCGAGAGATCGGCGAAACCGACTATGACGCCACAAACGGAATTTGCCATAAAGGAAAGTAAATTCATCTCCTTGCCTTGCGCAACAAGAATTGAGTATACAGATTGACGAGGTTTGCCGAAAATGGGTGTTCCAGCATACCTCCCACCGTGAACGAAAAGGCGGGTGGGCTGTGTCCCACGAATTACGCCGACTCAGGCAATTGGAAGAGGACGCTTTCGACTCAAGCGCATGACCGCAGACCTGAGCCTTGATAACGCCTTGGATGTGCCAGTCAAAAAAGCTTTGAGGCATGCTCTGAGGCGGGAATTGATAACGCACTTGCGGGACAGTTACGGAGTGAGAGTACGGAGGGCTTCTTGCGCCCTACTGCAACAACCCAGCTTCATCCGCCCATCAGGTTCCATTATGCATGCGAATTCGTAAAATTGCGGTCAGCCGTGTTCGCTATGCTATCACGTATTTATGTTCTGCTCCGCCGCAAGGGCTGGCTGGTGAACATAAAAGTATGCACCGGCTACAGGGAAAGGGCTTAACTTGCGCCATACCACGCGGGATCATGGTAGGTTTACCGCAACATAGCAACGGATGCTGGACAAGGATTTTGTTTCTGATTCGCTGTTTGATGGTTGGCGTTGCGGGCATTCACTGTGTTGGATATTTTTACGCGGGAAAGCCAGGCTATAGAGGTGGCAAAAGCCTTAGCGGTGAAGACGCCGTTGCCAACCTGCCCTGCATGTCTTTTCTGCGTAGGGATTCTATGAAAATCCGTTGCGACAACGTATTACGGGACAAACTTACCTTAAGGGTCCTGAGCAAATGGGCTTTGAGTATAACGTGTCGATCGAGATCTCCGTCTTTGTAAACAGATAATGCCCACATTGAGTCTTTTATGGCCATTTCCGGGAGGAATGCTTTTTATCCATTGAGGACGCCAAAGCAAAATTGAAGATTGGCGAAAGGAATAGAAGGCGAACCAACCTCACATGTCCCTGAATTGCATGATCCACAAGGGGTTTCAGCTTGTTTCCTTAAAAATTAGCGCCAAGGTCTCACTTGTAGATCAACAATAATTGTGGGAAGAGATCAGGTGACTTTATTGTGAAGGATATGAGTGAGAGAAAAGATGCAAAAAACTATGGAGAGGGCTATTATTTCACGGCATAGGTACGCTGAGACTGATTGTCTAGACTCTGAAGTGCTGCCTTTTAGCCAGTGGGAAGAAATAGAAAACACTGGCTTGAGTATTTTTAAAAAAGATTTTGAGGGCGCAGTGTACTTTCTTAAGGAAAGTCATTCTGCACGCTATAAAAATAAGTCATTGCTGTCCGGCTAAGGGGTAACAAAAAAGTCCAAAATCTCAGCAGTATGTGGTATAAGAAGTTACCACAACAACTTGCCACACAAGGAGATTTTGGACTTGAGCCATCATACTACACTCTTCT
>NZ_JBAIYR010000280.1:0-3112 GCF_036763145.1 Desulfovibrio sp. 1188_IL3213
CAAGCTGCATCGGCTCGCTGCCGTACGCCTTTTCCAGCGCGTCTTCCATCGCGCGCCGCAGCATGGCAAACGAGGCGTCCACCTCGGGATAACTGTTGTCTTCCCGCCAGGGCAGCACAAGGGTGCGCGTCCAGGCATGCCCCTTGTGCGAGGGGGCTTCCAGCGTGTGGAACGTTTCGGGCGTGTAGCCCGGCGAGCGCTCAAGCTGACCGGGGTAGCAATAGTCCTGGCGCTCTTCTTCCGGCCTGGGAATTGTGGAAACAATGCTCACCACCGGCAGGGCCAGCGCCCGTTCATGGTCTTCGAGCTGCGCGCAGTAACTGAGAACCGGCCGCAGATTCCCTCTTTTCTTGGTGATCTTCCATTCTATACGCATAGCTGCTCCGCTGCTTGGTCATCAATGTTGGGCCGCAGGCATGGGCGGCCGTGTCTGTGTCGTTGGGGCCATAAGGCTCACCAGTTCCCCAAAGGGCGGGGTTTCCGCATTGGCCTCACTGCAAATCCACAGCACGGGATAGTCCGGCTCAGGTGGAAAACGGCTGCACTCAAGGTCGGTAAACCAGATAAGGCAGGTGGGATGCAGATTTTTGTCCGCAATGTGGGCGCAGACCGGGCGATAATCCGTACCGCCTCCGCCCACGGGCATGAGGTCGGTGGGCATGCTCATACGGTTAAAGGTCAATTCGCCCTGAATTTTTGTATCGTGAAACAATACGGTCAGCGTGGTGTCATAAGCGTCCAGCACTGAAAAAAGCTCCGTGCAGAACACGGACAGCACCTTTTCGTCCACAGAACCGGAACAGTCCACAGCCAGAACCACATGCGGCAGGCGGGCCTCGCGACGGGCAGGCAGATAAATCCCCTGATACAGGTAGCGCCTGTTGGGCGTGGACCAGGAGTAATCGCTGTTGGCGCAATGCTCAAGAAAGCGGCGCAACAGTTCGCGCCAGTCCAGTTCGGGCTGCCGTTCCTTGCGGAGCAGGCGCGTCAGCCCCGCAGGCAGACTGCCCATATGTCTTGCCCGCTGCACGGCCTGGCTCAGGGCCACGTCCGCTTCCCGCTCGGCCAGTTTGAGGGCCTGATCGTTCTCCGGTCCGCTCACATCCGGGTGGTCGCGCACCTCTCCGGTAAACGACGTTTTACCCTCGCCCTGCACCGGAGCGCCCCGGTCTTTTTTTACGGTGGGCGTTGTGCCTGCCTGCGCCTGTTCACCCTGTTCCTGCCCGTTTTTTTCCTTTGGACCGCCCCCGGCCCTGGCGGCGCTTTTTCCGCCCAGTTCCTTGCCGCCGTCAAAGGCCCCGGCTCCCGCGCCTTCCTGATCCTGACCGTCGGCCCGGGCAGAGTCACCACGCGCGTCGCCCTTGGCGGCGTTTTCCTGAAGAACGGCCAGCGCTTCATAAATATCGTCGGCCGACATGCCCGCGTAGGCCGGGTCATGAGCAAAACCTTCGGGCAGATCAAAACCGGATTCGAGCAAAATGTGATTGATAGCCAGATCACAGGCCCGGTTCCACATTTTTTCCTCGCGCCCCTTGCGGCGCAGATGATGGCCGAAAGCCAGATGCATGATCTCATGCGCCTGGGCGGCCATCAGCCGGGCTTCGGGCAAGGTGGCGGCATAGGTCGGGTTAAAGCCAAGGCTTTTGCCGTCCGTCCACAGATCGCCGCAGGTTTTGTCCTCCCTGAAGCGCAGGCGCAATGCCAGTGATCCGAAAAATGGATGGTCCAGCACCAGAGCCGTTCTGGCCTTTTTCATTGCCAGCGTCGCTTTGCGTGAAAGCTCGTCACCCTGTGGCGATGAATCGCAACCGCTCCCCGGAGATGACGAGCCAAGCCCGTCCCCCGGAGGCACAGAGCTGTCGTAGGGCCGACGCAGCAGGCCGTTGCGCGCTTTCATGGCTACATCAGCACTTCAGCGTTTTTTTCCGCCCAGCGGGAGAACGCCTCTGTATGCACAAGCTCCGTATCCTGACACACGGCGTCACGCATGAGCAGAACGCCGAATTCCGAGGGCAGCCGTTCGGCATAGGCCGTGAGCGCATTTATGGTTTCGGCGCTGGCCCTGAGGCTCAGAGCTTCACACATGGCGTAAAGAGCCGCCGGTTCCATCGGCACAGCGGCCGAGGCCGGGGCCGCCAGCACTTCATCCACGGTGGGCAGCTCGCGCCAGACCGCAAGAAAGCCCATAAATTCAGCCGCTCCCGCTGCGCCCACAGTACCCTGGAAAAGCTCGTATTCCACATCCTGGTCCGGCGAAGCATCAAGAATGCGCGAGACAAATTCCCACGAACGGGGCGAAGCGAATGCTTTTTCGGATTTTTGCGGGTCAAAATCGTGCAGCAGCCGAGGCCTGAATCGCAAAAACGCGCACACTTCAGCCCGTATGCCCGCCGTCTGAGCCCAGGCAAGCCAGTCGTCCAGGTTGGCGTCAAACTCCAGGTGCACCATGCGGTTGGCAAGGGCCGAAGGCATGCGGTACGAAACGGCCTTGTCCTTTTCGCGGTTGCCAGCCGCCACAATGGCCCAGCCGTCAGGCAGGCGGTACTCGCCTATGGCGCGGTCCAGAATAAGCTGATAGCAGGCGGCCTGCACAAGGGGCGGGGCGGCGTTCAACTCGTCCAGAAAAATTATGCCTTCTTCCGGGTCTGAAGGCGTGGGCAGAAATGCCGGAGGACACCACACGGAAAATCCCTCATCGGTGATGCGGGGCAAACCGCGCAGGTCCACGGGGTCAAGCAGTACGGCGCGGATGTCGCGCAGGGGTATGCCCCGTGCCGCTGCCGCCTGGGCTACAATCTGGCTTTTGCCCACGCCCGGCGCGCCCCATAAAAAAACCGGCTGACGAATCGAAATGAGAGAATTCAAGGCGGATACAATTTGCGAAGGTGTCATGGCATTCCTGTAAGCTGGTGTCGGCTGGTGGTAGTGGATGCCTGAATGCTGCACTATATGAAAATGAAAGTCAATGTCATATAGAATATGATCAACGCCTCCCTCGCCGGCAAAACGCCAGACGGCAAAAGCCGCCCGGCAGCGGGCGGCTTTTGATTATCAACGCGGTTTACGCTTTTATTCAGCCAAGCACGGCCCTGGCCTCGGCCAGCCGGGCCTC
>NZ_JBAIYR010000281.1:0-3104 GCF_036763145.1 Desulfovibrio sp. 1188_IL3213
CCGTTCCACTGGCGGATGCGCCAGGCGGGCTTTTCCGTGACCTGCACCCCGGTGGGCATGACGAGGGCCAAGGCCCGCGCGCCCGCCACTTCGCCGGGGGAAGGGCTTTCGCCTTTCGCACGGTTTCTGTCTCTGCTGCGCACAGGCACGCTGTACGCAAGCATTTTGCCTTCGTCATTGGCGACAGCCATAAACACAATGCCGGGCTGCTTGGCGGTTTCCGTCAGCAGCGACTGAAGACCGTCGCTTGTACCCAGTGTACCCAGCGGCGTACACAGCCCGGTGCGCGCGCCGGCTTCCAAAGCCCATATGAGGGCCTCGGCCCTGTCTATGAGATTCTGTATCATGTATGTCTTGCCGCGCTGGTTGCTGCGCACCGCAAGTGCTGTGATGGCAAGGCCCAGAATGATAGCCATGCCGACCACCATCCAGGGCGAAAGCCCCAGGTGCAGGGCGCGCAGACCCCTGGCGGAAAACAGTCTTGAAACTCTGCTCTTCATGGGTCTTCCTTTGTTTCAGGATGACTGTATTATGTATTTTTTACCCACCCGGTCAAGCCCACTGGTAAAAATTGGACAGACATCGTTATCGGCGAGTAAAAATTGGACAACCTGAAAAAACCCGCCACCTAAAAACCCGGGCTCTTTTTAAATAAAAAACAGTTATTACTCTATGTTATGAAAAAATGACCCAAGTTGGCACGACCTTTGCCTTATACCGGGCAAGACCACGCGAAGTGCAAACCGGTGACAGCGCAACCCCGCCTGGGTGCAGGCGCGCCCGGCCTCACCGGGAGGATACAAAATGCATACTTGTTATTTTCAGAGTTTTTTCGGCTGGGGCGGCGGCTGGTTGGGAATGCTTCTTACAATCACGGTACTCGTGCTGGCGGTCTGGCTTGTAAGCCGCCTGCTGATCAGAAAACGGTGCAATTTTGACCGGCGTGATTCCCTGAACATACTGAAGCACCGCCTGGCATCCGGCGAGATAACACAGGAAGAATACGAAAAGCTTAAAAACGTGATCTGACCGCTTCCTTAACAAAAACAGGTCAAGAGCACGAGCATATACAAGACAAGGAGACCCTCATGAAAAGCACAATCTTCAAACCGTCCATTCTTGCAGCATCCCTGGCCTTTGTTTTCGTCATGGCCCTCACCGTCCTGCCCTCGCAGGCCCAAACCGGCGCAAGCTCCAGCATTGCCTCTCCCTGGTGCGGCAACGGCAACGGGCACGGCGGGAACGGCCCCCACGGTCCCCACGGCGGAAGTCACATGGGCCGGTAAGCCCAGGCGCTGACGCCGCCCAAGAACAACGCATGAGACACCCTGACGTTATACAGGTTCTTGGCAGAAAAAAGTTTGCAACAGCGGCGTCGCTGTCCAGCTGCGGCGGCCATAGGGGGCCGGGTCAGCACGACAGAAAAGGCACATACGGCCCCCGATTTTACCCGGATTTTACACAAGCTCAACGCTGAAACACCCCTCAAGCGAACAAAAAACTCGGCGCAGACCGAAAAGAATAAAGGACACTACCATGAAGACATCCAAAATAGCTTCCACCACCGCTGCTCTTGCTCTTGTGGCCCTGCTCGGCACCGCCGGCATCGCCAGCGCCCAGCCCGGCAATCCCGCAGGTCCCCATATGGGTCCCCACATGAACCTGACCACCGAACAGATGAACAGCCTGGATAGCATCCACAAGGAATTCGGCCCCAAGATGCAGCCCCTGCTGCAGCAGAAGTACGGCAAGCAGGCCGAAATCAATGCCCTGCTCTATCAGGGAGTAAAGGCCGATGACCCCAGAATCCAGGCCCTGCAGAAAGACATAAAGGATGTGGACGGCAAGCTGTATCAGCTTGATGCCTCCATGCGCAAGCAAATGCAGGACAAGGGCGTGCCTTACATGGGCGCCCACGGCATGGGCCGCGGCATGATGGACTGCCCCGGCATGGGCGGACGCGGCATGGGGCGCGGCATGGGTCACGGTATGGGTCACGGCGGCAGGGGCATGCACGGCCAGGGGTACGGAATGGGCTACGGAATGCCCAACACTATGGACCAGAACACCACTGCCCCTGACGCCAAGCAGAACTAGAGCAGATTAACTTTGAGAACATACATTCGCAAAGTTTAAGGCACGCTCACTTCGGCGTTTAACCGCGCAGATAAACTGCGCTTACGCCTCCGTAGCGAACGTCTGCTCACGCAGCCGCCAGAGCAATTTCAAAGTGAAATTGCTCTAAAACACACACCTCTGCTCAGAGCATGTTTGCAAACTGAACCTTCCAGTCGCCGGGCGGCGGCCACAGGCAGCCGCCCGCCGTCAGAACAGCGCAAGTTGCCTGCGCGGCCTTTGACGGAAAACATAAGTCCTTTCCCTGAGATGCATCCCCTCCCAAACGGATGTTCCCAAAGCAATCTTCCCCCATGCGGCCGGGGCTGAACGACCCGCAAAAGACGCCCCGGCCGAAATAGAACACACCCACACGCATAGAAAAAGGCCGTGAATCCCTGAAATTCACGGCCTTTTCGTTTACAAACCTGTGGAAAACCAAAACAGCTTTGTTGCGCCGCATGAGGTACGGCGCGCCGCCTGTCTGAAAACGCAAGCTCAGACAGGGCATCACCCTTGAAATACATCGTACTTCAAGGGATTTTGACGTTAAACGTTATAGTCCCCGCGGTTGAATTTGAACTTTTCTGTGGCGGCAAGCACCTCCAGATTGTTCACCAGGGTATCCAGGCCGGGGTTTTGTCCGCGCAGGCCCGCGGTATTTTCTTTCAGGGCGTTCACCTGTCCGTCTATGCCCTGCAACAGGGCATAGGCATCGCGCAAGGAGCCTCCCTTACCGACATCGCCCAGGGTGCCGACGTAAGAGTCCCACATATCAAGAGTACCCGAAGCCTGGTTAAAAGCTTCGCGCAGCACGTCTTCATGCGGGTTCACGTCAGGATTTTCGTCGGCAACGCCCAGCAGCATCTGGCTTATCATGGAAGCCTGCGATGCCTGGGAAGCTTGCGATGCCTGGGAAGCCTGCGATGCCTGGGCCGCCTGCATGCCCTGCCCGCCGGAAACGGCTCCGGCAGCAGAAGAGGCCCCGG
>NZ_JBAIYR010000282.1:0-3102 GCF_036763145.1 Desulfovibrio sp. 1188_IL3213
TCGGCAGACGGTCGGCGGGCACTTGGCGGCTGAAGCCGCAACGCGGGCAGGTAATATTCACTGGACTCTCCTCAATAAACGCAAAAGATGGCACGGATCCTTTTTATACTATCCGCAGGCCCCGGTGCTGGCAAGGGGCCGCCGCGGGCCATGCGCGCAGACAGAAAACATGTGCCTGCCGTGACGCTTGCTGTTGACAGCCTGCGCGAGTGGCTATACCCTGTTTTTTGACAAGGGGAGTAACTGGGTTCTTGAAGCCCGGGCGGTATCAACAGCATGGCCTTCGGGCCTGGTGCCGCCGTCGGTAAGCCGATTAGTGAGACCTTGGCGCAAGCGCCAAGGTCTTTTTTTATTTTTAAGGAGACATCATGAGCATACGTACCCTGCGGCCCTACATCCTTGCAGTGCTCCTGACCATTCCCGGTTTTGCCCTGCATCTGGCTCCGCCGGATATTTCTCCGTTTATCGTGACCCTGCTTTCAGGCATGGCAATTCTTGGCGCGTCCTTTCTGCTCACCTGGGCCTGTGAAGTGGCGCAGATGGACATGCCGCAGGCCGTGGCCGTGGCCGTAGTGGCCTTTATTGCCGTGCTGCCCGAATACGCGGTGGACATGTACTTTACCTGGATGGCGGGCCAGCACCCCGAAAGTCCCTATTCGCACTATGCCATCGCCAACATGACAGGCGCCAACAGGCTGCTTATCGGCGTGGGCTGGTCGGCCATCGTGCTTATCTTTGCCGGGCGCTTCCACTCGGCGGTGACCCTGAGCGAGGACAAGCGCACTGATGTACTTTTTCTTGCTATGGCAACACTTTATGCCCTGTTCATCCCCATCAAGGGTTCCCTGACCTGGGTGGACGGTCTCGTGCTTCTGGGCATTTACGTGTGGTACATACTTATCATCATGCGCCGCCCCGTGGAGGAAGAGGAACTGGAAGGCCCGGCGGCCCTGCTTGCCAGACTGGCAAAAAAAGTGCGGCTGCGCACTGTGGCGGCCATTTTTGTATTTTCGGCCCTTGTAATTCTGGGCAATGCCGAATCTTTCAGCGAAGGACTTATTGCCAGCGGCAAACAGTTGAACATCAACGAATTTCTTCTGGTGCAGTGGATTGCCCCCCTGGCTTCAGAAGCGCCGGAATTTATCGTGGCCGTCATGTTCGCCTCGCGCGGCAACGCCGGGCTGGCCCTGGGCTGCCTGCTTTCGTCCAAACTCAACCAGTGGACATTGCTTGTGGGCATGATACCCGGAGTGTACGCGGTTTCTTCCGGCGGCCTCAGCCCTGCCATAAATCTTGACACACACCAGTTTCAGGAAATATTACTCACAGCCGGGCAGTCTCTCTTTGCCGTAGCCCTGCTGCTGGATCTGCGTCTGCATGTGCGCGAGGCAGTGTGGCTGCTGCTGCTCTTCAGCCTTCAGCTGCTTTCGCCGCTGTATGAACTGCAGTTGGAAAATATCCTTGGCCTGCCCCACGACCCGTTGCGTCTGCACCTGTTTTACGCCAAGGTGTACCTTGTTCTTGCGGTGATTCTGCTCATCAAGAACTGGCGGCAGACCTGGGCGCTTCGCAAGGGCTTCAAAGTTTAACCAAAGCATGTATACTGTTGCGGGCGGGGAAAAATCGCCGCCCGCACTTTTGAATCAACGGCCCGCATGGCCGGAGCACGTATGGAACAGTACCTCGGGCAAGCAGTTTCGCCTCCACATTTTACTGGTTATCAAGGTATTATATCCATGCCGCGCCTTTTGTCTCTTCTGCTCCTGGTGTTGCTGCTTGGAGAAAGAGCGGCCGAAGCGGCCCGCATGCCGGACCAGCAGACGTCATCCCCCGCCCTTTCACAAGAATTTACAGCCCTCGCCGATGTGACGGAAATCGCTTCTGAAGGCGAAACTGCACATCCTGACGGGCATGCCGCCCCCGAAAACTCCGCCCCCGAAAACTCCGCGCAGAGCCACGCCGCCGGGGCGGAAACTTCCGGGCACGACGGTGTGGACCCCGCAGAGCAGTCTGCCCGCGACAGCGCCGCCGCCATTATTTCCGGCGCACGCAGGCCCGGTATTATTGAGCACCAGCTTGTACATGACGAGCCGGGCAGCCCTGTGATCAACATCAGCTATCCTTCGGTGGGCAGCAAACAGATCGACGGTGACATCCGCCAATGGGTTACGGGCATTGCCTCTGCTTTTGAGCAGAGCTGTAGCGGGGCGGGTCTTTCCACAGGTTCCGGCCTTGACGGTGAGCGCCCGCCTTATGAACTGTGGGCCTCCTACAGTGTTACCGCCCCTTCTCCCGCCGGACTGAGCATTACCTTTGAAGTCTGGACCTATACCGGCGGCGCGCACGGCAATCTTGACGTCATGACCCTCAACTACAGCCTGCTTACCGGGCAACGTCTTGGCCTCGTTGACCTTTTTGAAGATCCGGACCTGGCCCTGAACCTCATGTCCGAATGGTCTTACAATGAGCTTTCGCGGCGTTTGGGCGGCATGCGGCAAGAGCAGATGCTGCGTACGGGCCTTAATCCCGTACCGGAAAATTTCGCCAGCCTCACCCTTACTCCCCAGGGAGTGCGCATTAATTTTCAGCCATACCAGGTAGCGCCCTGGGCGGCCGGGGCGCAAAAAGTGAACATGCCTTTGGATCAGTTGCTGACCGCCAGACCGCTGCTGAGCATCTGGGGGCGTTAGAGCAATTTCACTTTGAAATTGCTCGGACGGCTGCGTGAGCAGTCGCCCGCCGCAAAGATGCAAGCGCAGCTTCAGCCGTTACGACAAAGGAAGTTACGGATGCTTCAGGAGTTGTAACGCAGGAACCTACGCTTGCAGACACCATGTGTAACGAGCGGTTTGTTTCCATACAACCACTGTCGCCATTCGTAAGGCTCGCAGGCTCGCCAACGACTGCCGCGAAGACAGCAGAGCTATTTACTTGCGCGGTTAAGCATCGAAGCGATGCGTGCCTTAAACTTTGAGACATTGCTGTCCGGCTAAGGGGTAACAAAAAAGTCCAAAATCTCAGCAGTATGTGGTATAAGAAGTTACCACAACAACTTGCCACACAAGGAGATTTTGGACTTGAGCCATCATACTACACTCTTCT
>NZ_JBAIYR010000283.1:0-3092 GCF_036763145.1 Desulfovibrio sp. 1188_IL3213
GCGACACCGGAGAGGCCACGGCCCTGCTGACCGCGTTCGGCTTGCAGGACCTGGCCCTGCGCCACCCGCAGTCCCTGTCGGGAGGCGAAAAACAGCGGCTTGTCATTGCCTGCGCCCTGGCGAAAAAACCCGGCCTGCTCATTCTGGACGAGCCCACAAGCGGTCTGGACGGCCTGAACATGACCCGCCTTGCCCAGGCCCTTGAAGACCAGACCAAAGAAGGCCGCTGCGTCCTGCTTATCACCCACGACCTTGAGCTTCTTGCCCTTCTGGGCCGCCATGCCCTTCGTCTGCCCCTGACCAGGGCCGATGAAGACGGGCTGCCGGCAGGGCTGGCAGAGACGGAAGCACTGAACCAGCCAGCCCGGCCGGAAGAAGCTCATACCCGCAACACCGCCACCCCGGCGGCATAAAGGAGAATTGCCATGACCACCAGCCCCGCAACCCCCTGTCAGACGGAAAACCTGCAGCAGCAAGTGGAAAAAATGCTTGCTGAAAAAAAGATGGTAATGCTCGATACCATCGCCCGCCAATGCGCGGTAAGCGAGCTGCGCGCTGCCGAAGCCCTGCCCCCGGCCATGCGGGCCTTTGCCACGGGAGCGGATTTTGACGCCGTATGGGACGGACTTACCCAGTGGCCCGGCGCGACCTTTATCATGCGTCACGGCCGCAGCGTTGTTGAAATCAAGGGGCGCATTCCCTCCGGCAAACACGGCGGCGGCTATTTCAACCTTGCGCCCGGTCAGTCGCTGGGCGGGCACATATGCAGTGAAGAAGCAGCGCACATCTGTTTTCTTTCATTGCCCTTCATGGGGCTGGAAAGCCACAGTGTGCAGTTCTTTGACACGGCGGGAGCGGTGCTGTTCTCCGTCTATGTGGGCCGCGAAAACAAAAAGCTTATGCCTGAAGCCCGCGAAGGCTTTTTCGCCCTGCGCGAAGCCTTCGGCAAGGAGAATATCTAATGAAAAGCCTTGTCGTTTATTCCTCCCGTACCGGCAATACCCGCAAGGTGGCCCAGGCCGTGGCCGAAGCCCTGCCCGGCTGCAGCCTGCACCCCGTGGAAGACGCTCCAGATCCCGGGGGTTTTGACCTCGTTGCCGTTGGCTACTGGGTGGATAAGGGCCTGCCCGATGCCGAAGCCCAAAAGTACATGGAGCGCATCAGGGGCTGCAACGTGGCCCTGTTCGGCACTTTGGGCGCATGGCCCCACTCCGATCACGCCGCCCAGTGCAAGGTACAGGGCGAGGCCCTGCTTGATGGACCCGAACGGAACAATCGTGTGCTGGGAACATTTCTCTGTCAGGGGCGTGTGGACCCCGCCATAGTGGCAATGATGCAGAAAATGGCCGGAGACGCGCACCCTATGACCGAAGAACGGCGCGCGCGGCTTGAAGAAGCCGCCAAGCACCCCGATGCCGAGGACTGCCGCATGGCTCGTGAAACATTCGCAGCCTTTGCCCGCACCCTCCGCGACATGCAGTGCGCCGCACCTGTTCAGGAAAACATATAAGGTAAGGAAGCATACCGTGACCCTGGCCTCAATCTATTCAGCCATCGGCCCTTCGGGCTGCGCGCTTGTAGTCGTGGGCGCTGCCGGGCTGTACATCGCCCTGCGCACCTTCTTCTACCTTGCCCTTGTCTGGAAAAACTTCCAGCACGGCTTTCTTGATCTGGAAAATACGGGCGAAAGCCGCTGCCTGCGCAATAACAGCAGCGACAATCCCCTGATCGCCATTATCCGTGACGTGGTCAAGACCCATAGCGGCCATTCGCAGGATATCCGCGCCGAGGTGGCCTATCTGTTCCACCGCAATTTCGAGCAGGTCACCAAAAGCCTTTGCTGGCTGCGCCTTATCGCCATGATCGCTCCGCTTCTGGGCCTGCTCGGCACAGTTCTCGGCATGGTGGGCGTGTTTCAGACCATCGCCGCCAAGGCCGCGCCCGATCCTGCCCAACTGGCCGGCGGCATATGGGAAGCGCTCATAACCACGGTCATGGGCCTGTGCGTGGCTATTCCCATGCTGATTTTCTACTACTTTCTGCTGCTCAAGTTCAAGGGCTTTCACATTGAGGCGGTGGAACACAGTTACCGGGCGCTTGAGCTTTGCCAGGGCGCGGCCCGCCCTGCCTTTGGAGCTGCCGCGCCAGCCGGCCGCGCCAGACCGGATCAGGCCGGAACATGCCCGGTCAACGCGGAAAAAGAGCCCGCCTAGAGCTGTTTACAAATGAAATGCGTTAACTGCTCTGCAAGGATTTTCAGGAAAATCCTTGCCACGGAATGCGCGCAGGCAGGCTTTTGCCTGCCGTAAATGAGCATTTCAAGTGTCAAATGCTCTAAGGAGGAGCCATGTTTGATCTGGACGAAGAGGCCACCATTGACCTCACGCCACTCATCGATGTGGTTTTTATGCTGCTGGTTTTTTTCATTCTTACCGCCTCGTTCAGCAAGCCCGTACTGGACATCGTACTGCCCAAAGCTGAAGAAGGCGCGCCGGACGCGGCGCATGGCCGGGAACTTGTCATTGCCATCAAGAAAGACGGCACCATGCACCATGAAGGCAGGGAAATCAGCAAAGACGACCTGCCCGCAGTGCTGGATACCATGCCCGGCGCACTGCTGAATCTGCACGTGGACGAAAAGGCCCCATTTGACGCCTTTGTCAACGTGGTTGATCAGGCCAAGACCAAGAGAGGGGGACGCTTTGTTATCAGCACCCAGTCATCCGCGCCGGACCAGGCACTGTGACACCGCCGCGCAAAAGCGCAGCCGCAACTATGCCGTAAGCCTCATGTCCTGCATGTTTGTGACCGCTGCCCTGCTGCTGGCATCTGTCCGCCCGCCGGGCATGGCGCTTCCGGCGGCCGCTGCCGGGTCCATTGCCATGTCCATGCGCTTTGCCGACATGCAGATACGGCATGAGCAGCCTGTCCCCAAACAGGAAAAACGCCTGCTGGCCGAGGAATCCCCATTTACCGCACCGGTTCCTCCCGTGGCAGAAACGCCCCCCGAACCGCCGAACCCCGTTCAGAAAAAGCCTGTGGAAAAGCCACAGCCGCCTGTGGCGGAAAAACCCGCTCCCCGCAAGCCCCCC
>NZ_JBAIYR010000284.1:0-3072 GCF_036763145.1 Desulfovibrio sp. 1188_IL3213
TTTGGCGGTCACGGGGCGGTCGGGGAACACACGGATCCACACTTTACCGCCGCGTTTGATGTGGCGCATCATGGCGATACGCGCGGCTTCGATCTGCTGGCTGGTGAGCTGGCCGTGCTGAACGGCCTTCAAACCGATATCGCCAAAGGCAACGGTGGCGCCGCGGGTAGCCAGGCCGCGCAGGCGGCCCTTCTGCCATTTGCGGAATTTAACTTTTTTGGGCGCAAGCATTACTGATCAACCTCTTTGTCAAGGATTTCACCCTTGTATATCCACACCTTGACACCAATGATGCCGTAGGTGGTGCGCGCTTCGGCAAAGCCGTAGTCAATATCGGCGCGCAGGGTCTGCAAGGGCACCCGGCCATCGCGGTACCATTCGGTACGGGCGATTTCAGCGCCGGCCAGACGGCCGGAGCACGTCACCTTGATGCCTTCGCCGCCGAATTTGCGGGCCATGGACACGGTGCGCTTCATGGCGCGCCGGAAGGCCACACGGCGTTCCAGCTGCTGGGCCACGTTCTCGGCCACAAGCTGGGCGTCCACTTCAGGACGGCGGATTTCGTTCACTTCCAGAGAAAACTCGCGTCCGAACTTCTGACGCAGGTCATTGCGCAGCTTTTCAATTTCCACGCCCTTGCGCCCGATAACAATGCCGGGGCGAGCCGTGGACAGAATAAGCCGTACCTTGCCGCCGGCACGTTCAATCTCGATCTTGGAAAGCCCCGCATGAAAGAGAAGCTTTTTGACGAACGCGCGGATCTTGCTGTCTTCGTAGACAAAGGCAGGGTATTCCTTCTTGCTGAACCAGCGGGACTGCCAATTCTTGTTATACCCAAGCCGGAACCCGAACGGATGTACTTTCTGACCCATAGCCTATTCCTGCCCTT
The DNA here is from genome assembly GCF_036763145.1 of Desulfovibrio sp. 1188_IL3213. NCBI lineage: Bacteria > Pseudomonadati > Thermodesulfobacteriota > Desulfovibrionia > Desulfovibrionales > Desulfovibrionaceae > Desulfovibrio > Desulfovibrio sp. 1188_IL3213. The sequence continues at coordinate 890 of NZ_JBAIYR010000284.1, forward strand.
CTGCGAGTATAACGGTGATGTGGCTCGTGCGCTTGTTGATCTTGGTGGCCCGGCCCTGAGCACGGGGCATGAAGCGCTTCCAGGTGGGACCTTCGTTAACAACGACTTCCTTCACCACCATGGCGTCCACATCAACGCCGCCCAGCTGGGAGGCATTAGCCAGCGCGCTCTTGAGCACGCCGTAAAGAACCCCCGCGGGCTTGTTGGGCGTGAAGCGCAGAAGGTTCATAGCCTCCTCCACTCCAAGACCCTGCACGTTCTTGGCAACAAGACGGGTCTTGCGCGGCGAAACGCGCTGGAACTTCGCAATAGCTTTCGATTCCATATCGCTACCCTACTTCCTGCCGGCCTTGGCCTTTTTGTCGGCGGCATGCCCATGATAGGTACGGGTGGGCGAAAATTCGCCCAGCTTGTGACCCACCATGTTTTCGGTGACGAACACCGGCACGAACTTTTTGCCATTATGCACCGCAAAGGTCAGTCCCACCATTTCGGGCAGGATGGTCGAGCGGCGCGACCAGGTCTTAAGCACGCGGCGGTCACTGTTAGCCACAGCGGTGTCGACCTTTTTCATCAAATGACCGTCAACAAACGGCCCTTTTTTCAATGATCTCGGCATGAGCTACTCCTACTTCTGGCCGCGGCGTTTAACAATAAGCCTGGAAGAGGCCTTCTTTTTGTCGCGGGTCTTGTACCCCTTGGCAGGCATGCCCCAGGGCGACACAGGATGGCGGCCGCCGGAGCTTCTGCCTTCGCCACCGCCCAGGGGGTGGTCGATGGGGTTCATGGCTACGCCACGGACCTTGGGACGGCGACCGAGCCAGCGGTTACGGCCTGCCTTGCCCAGCCTGATGCTTTCATGATGCACGTTGCCCACCTGGCCTACAGTAGCCACGCAGGTAACCAGCACCTTGCGCACTTCACCCGAGGGCAGACGCAGAAGAGCATACTTGCCTTCCTTGGCTACCAGCTGGGCGTAGGTTCCGGCGGCGCGGCAGAGCTGGCCGCCCTTACCGGGGTACAGCTCGATGTTGTGGATGACCGTACCCACAGGAATGCGCTGCATGGGCAGGGCATTGCCGGGCATGATGTCCGCCACTTCGCCGTTGCGGTCGTTGACGCCGCTCATGACCACATCGCCCTGCTTCAGGCCCACGGGGGCCAGAATGTAGCGTTTTTCGCCGTCTGTGTAATGCAGGAGGGCGATACGGGCGGTACGGTTGGGATCGTACTCGATGTGCGCCACGCGGGCTTCAATGCCGGTCTTGTCGCGCTTGAAGTCGATAATACGGTACAGACGCTTTACGCCACCGCCACGACGGCGGCTGGTGATGCGGCCCAGGTTGTTACGGCCGGCCTTTTTGGTCAGGCCGACGGTGAGGGACTTCTCGGGGCGCGTCCGGGTGATTTCCTCAAAATCGGAAACCGTCTGGAAACGACGCCCAGCGGAAGTCGGTTTCAGCTTGCGGACAGCCATGCTTATACTCCCTCGAAGAACTCGATTTTATCGCCCTGGCGCAGCGTCACATACGCTTTTTTCCAGCCGGGCTTGCGGCCGACAACGCGGCCCTGGCGCTCCCTGTTCAGGGGCGCGCGGCGAACCACGTTAACCGCTTCCACTTTAACATCAAAAGCCTTTTCCACGGCCTGCTTGATTTCAAGCTTGTTGGCCTGGGTGTGAACCATAAAGGCTACCTGCTGCGCTTCGTCCTTGAGCATGGTCGTCTTTTCGGTCAGCAGGGGCTTGAGCAGAACAGAAGTGATTTCCATAACTACGCTCCCTTCTTCTCGAAGCGCGCCTGCACAGACTCCACAGCGCCTTCCAGCAGCACAAGCTGCTTGTGCTTCAGGATTTCAAGCACGCTCAGGCGGTCCACCGTGGTCAGGGTGAGGCCGGGGATGTTGCGGGCCGAACGGGTCAGTTCCGCATTTTCCTCGGGCGCCACAATGAGGGCCTTGGTAAGACCCAGGGTGTCGGCCACCTTGGCAAAATGTTTGGTTTTGGCTTCGGGCAGCACTATGCCCTTGACCACCATCAGGCTTTCAGCGGCCAGACGGCTCGAAAGGGCCATCCTGAGGGCCAGGCTGCGCACCTTGCTGTTCACCTTGAAGGTGTAGTCGCGCGGGCTGGGTCCGAAGGTGATGGCGCCGCCGCGCCAGATGGGCGAGCGGTTGGAACCGGC
>NZ_JBAIYR010000285.1:0-3056 GCF_036763145.1 Desulfovibrio sp. 1188_IL3213
TCTTTGCCAAATCAATGCCGATGGTAGTAATGATCTTCATGGGATGGTTCCCTTTCTGAGGTTTTCCATACCCTAGGGTAGCCAATTTATGCGGGCGGGACCATCCCATCACTCTACAGCTAGAGCAGATTAACTTTGAGAATATATATTCTCAAAATTTAAGGCACGCTCACTTCGGCGTTTAACCGCGCAGATAAACTGCGCTTACGCCTCCGTAGCGAACGTCTGCTCGCGCAGCCGTCAGAGCAATTTAAAAGTTGAATTGCTCTAAACGGGCAAGACCATGAAAGCCCAATACCATGCGCCAACAAGCAGCGCCGCAGCCAGCGTGCCTGCCAGCGCCTGAGGCAGCGCGGGCCAGTTTTTTTGCGTTCGCCACGCTTCCCAGCCGCCCAGGGCAAGACCGCCGCACAGTCCTGCAATATGGGCGGCATAATCAGTATTTTCGCCTTCAGTACCAAGCATTGCCAAGATGGCAATGCCCGCAGCCACGGGTAAAACGGCCTTGCGCCGCTGGCCGGAGTACATTGCCATATAACCTGCCAGCGCGCCTACAGCGGCGAAGAGGGCAGTGGAAAAGCCCATACTGGTGACAGCGCGCGGGCGCAGAAGCACAGTAAGGGCATTGCCGGCTATTCCGCCAGCCACCGTGAGCCAGAGCGCCCTGCCTATGCCTGTAAGCCTGGCAAGCAGGGAAAGAAAGAGCGCGCCAAAGATTACGTTGCCCCACACGTGGGTCAGGCTCACATGCAGGGTCAGCGCTGTACCCAGGCGGTAGTACTGGTCGTAAACGCGCACCAGCACATTATCCAGCATGCCGGCAGACGCCCATATCTCCGGCGGGGGCAGAAAAGATGGTGACGGCCACCAGCCAACGCGCCAGCCATGCCAGACGAGCAGGGGCAGTAAAAGAAGCGCGGCCAAGAAGCTGTGACGGTGTACGCGCAGGGGCGTGGGAGCGGGGATTTTTTTGCGGCTTTCGGCGGAAAATTCGGTCAGTTCTGACAGGGCGATATTTTCCAGCAGCGGGGGAACATAGATATGTTCCCTGCCGGACAGGGAAAGAGTTCTGTGCGGAATATTGCAGGCATTGAGCACCAGGAGGCTGTCGCGAAAACGCGTATAGTTGTCAGCCCCGCCCGCCCGGCTGATATTGCGCCAGTACCGTGGCAGGCTGTTGGGCCTTTTGCGGATAAGCCAGCGCCCGCCGGTGGCGGGCAGACTGCTGCGGTTGGTATGGTGCATATAGCAAAAAAGGCCCCAACAGAGACACTGCGGGGCCTTGAGCACAAAACGGCTGCGATTAACCCTGCTTACGCACCAGGGGCTTGATCACAACGCCAGAGCGCAGGCAACGGGTGCACACGGTAAGAGTCCGCACACTGCCGTCCGCAAACTGGTGACGCACACGCTGGAGGTTGGGGTTAAAACGACGCTTGGTCTTGATATTGGAATGGCTGACGAGGTTGCCAACCTGGGGCTTTTTGCCGCAGAAAATGCATTCCTTGCTCATACTATCCTCCGTATATGCAAAAAAACAGTTCACTTCACATGCGGCAAAAATAAAGCCCAGCGCCGGAAGATGTACAGCGTGTAAGAGGGCGTAACCGCGCGAAGAAGTCCTATAGCTGATGCCGTATCAAAAGGCAAGATTTTTTCTCAAAACAAAACGGGCGTCAACCCGCATTATGCCTGGCGGGCTGACGTACGTCAAAAGATCAGATTCTGCCCGCTGACATGGCGGCCTGCTTGCCTTCACCCGCAGGAACCATTGATGCGGCCTTTGAAGTTGCCATCAGGTAGATTTCATGCGGATCAAGAATCAGGATCACAGAGCCGTCGCCCATAATGGTGGCGCCAGAGATGCCCTTCAGGTCGCCAAGATAGGCGCCGAGGGGCTTGATGACTATTTCCTGGCGTTCAAGCAGGCGGTCCACCACAAGGCCCAGACGGCGGTCGTTATCGTGTATGACCACCACCGAGAGCACGTCCGGCAGGGGATCTGTGCGGGGCAGGCCGAGCATTTCGGCCATTTCCACCACGCCGAGAACCTCGCCCCGCAAGGTGACGGCCTTACGGCCCTTCACGTCGGTGAGGCGGTGGGCTTCAATCTTGGTGGTTTCCGAGACGGCATCCAGGGGGATGGCGTACATCTGGCCGGAAACATTAACCATAAGCGCATCAATGATGGCGAGCGTCAGAGGCAGGCTCAGGGTAAAGCGCGTGCCTTTGCCCACTTCAGAATAGGTGCTGACGCTGCCTTTGAGATTTTTGATGTTGGTGCGAACCACGTCCATGCCCACACCACGACCCGAAATGTCGGTAATCTGGTCGGCAGAGGAAAAACCGGGTGCAAAAATCAGTTCCACAGATTCGCGGTCATCCAGCTGGGCGGCCTCTTCGGGAGTTATGACGCCCTTACGGATGGCAGTTTCGCGCATTTTTGCCGGATCAATGCCCTTGCCGTCGTCTTCGATTTCAATGGCAACGGAATTGCCCTTGTGGAAAGCCCGTAAGGTCACTTTGCCCTTGGCAGGTTTTCCAGCGGCAAGGCGCACGTCTTCCGACTCGATGCCGTGGTCAACGGAGTTGCGTATGAGGTGGACAAGAGGGTCGCCTATGACCTCTACCACGCTCTTGTCCAGTTCGGTTTCTTCTCCTTCCATGACCAGGTCCACCTCTTTGCCGCTTTTGCGGGAAAGGTCGCGCACCAGACGGGGAAAGCGGGAGAACACCGAAGAAACAGGAACCATGCGCACTTTCATGATGGTATCTTGCAGGTCGTCAGAAATGCGCGCCATGGCGTAGGTCGTTTCGGAAAGGCTTTGCGCCACATGCGAAATATCTATGTTGTCGCTGCTGTCTTCAAGCGAACGGGCAATGAGCGTATAGCGGTTGCGGTTGATGATCAGTTCACCAATGAGGTTCATGAGGTGATCAAGCCGTTCGTGGTCAACCCGGATGGTGGAAGAGCTTTTGTGTCCTTCGGTCGCGGGAGCAGTCCCCTTTGCCTGTGAGGCGGCGGGTCGTGCGGCGGGTTGCGCCACGGGGGCCGG
>NZ_JBAIYR010000286.1:0-3054 GCF_036763145.1 Desulfovibrio sp. 1188_IL3213
AGGACGCGCGCCGGCGCCTCCTGTTCCAGTGGCTCCTGTCGCGGAGCCGGGCAGGGGAGGCCATACCACACCGGCCGGAGGCGTCAGAAGAGGTAGGCGGCGCTGCACTTCACACGGTTCTTCTTTAAGAAGTAGCCGCAATTTTTCAATAAATTCCTGTCGTGTCTGGTTTTGCAACTGCAATTCGGCAAGCTGGGCTGCCACTTCTGCCTTGCGGCTTTCTGCTTCTTGAAATTGTTTCCAGAAAAGCCATGCTGCGAGGAGCAGCAAGGCCAGAAAGAAGAGCAGTCCCCAGAAACGAGGACGCCGGAACCACGGCAGCGGGGTGGCCGCCGGAGCGCCGGTTGGCGCGGACTGCTCCGGTGGGGCCGGATTGGGCGTTTGACTCATGGCAACTCCGCGGCGAAAACCGCAGGGAAACATTCGCGCTGCCCCGGAACAAAACGCGAGGCAGCGCAAAAATGAAGTTATCCAAGCAGGTTGTTTACGGTTTCTTCATAACTTGTCATGCGGGCATCCACATCACTGCGCGTGCTTTCAAGTTCCTTGCGGGAAGATTTCCACTCCGACGCCTGGGAAGAAATGCCGGACTGTTTGGCAACAGGGGTTTTCTTGGGCGTGGAGGCCGTGGGGGAAGCGGGCTGGCTTGTGGTGTAGTCCGCAGCCAGAGCACGTTCGTATTCGGTATTTCTCTGGGCCATAGCCGAAGACGTGTCTTTAAGGATGTAGGCAGTTTCTTCAAGGCCGCTGCGGATTTCAGCGTAGCGATCCTGCAGTTCGAGACGGGTGATCTGCCCGGCCCGGTACTGGTCCACCGCCAGTTTGAACTGCTGGTCATAGCACCTGGTTGCCAGCTTGGCCGCCGCTGTTGCACGGTTCATGCTGGCAGCTTCTGCGCCCATCTGCCGGTTGTATTCCGCAAGATAGGCCGCGTCACGCTGTCTTTCCTGGGATTTGCCGTAAATGTTGCCGCCCACAGCGCCTGCTGCTCCGCCGGCCACGGCTCCCGCCAACGCGCCTTCAACCTTTCCGGTCGCCAGGCCACCTATAAGAGCGCCCAGCAAGGCTCCCCCGGCAGCGCCCGCAGCGGTGCTTTTGCCGGTGCTGTTCTCATCTTTCCGCAATTGGTTCACGGGTTCATAGCACTGGGGGTAATAGTTCACCTTGGTTCGCTGTTCGCCATAGCGGCTGGTGCAACCCGAAAAAAGCAGGCCGCCCACAAGGACAAAAACAAGAGGAAGATATGCGCGCCGTTGCATGACACGGCCTCCTGATAAAAGTTTAAGGAAAGTCGTCACTTCTTTAATGGTACTGCAAAATCGTACTATACGGCAAGTCCTGCTGCGGCAACACTGCGGGCAGGGGATTGGCGACGGTGGCGTCATGCCATTTGCTGTCTTGAAATTTCATAAGCTTTCTGAGTTTTGTCGCGGCTGGAACTGACAGGGGCTGACCGCAGAACGGCCAGATCCGGGGTACGGCGAGGGAACATTGCCGGGGTGGGTTTGACAACACACAGTCGGGGATGGTTAAACAACCCGGTGGCAATGCCGCCCTGCGTCACCGCCCGTTTTTGCGCCAGACGTGTGCGCATGTTGGCGGAGATGCCTTTCAGCAACATTTTACCTCGTGAGTTATCATGGCCTTTTCTGCTTCACGCGATGCCAAAACCACCATCGTCTGCCCCAACTGTCCGGACAAGCTGCATATCGTTCGCACCTGTCATGAAGTTTTTATGCGTTGCCCTTCGTGTGGGGCGGAGTTTCCCCTGCAGGAGTATATCCGGCAGGCCGATGACGCCATGGAAAGCTTTTTGGAAAATGTTTACTGCAACCGCATCTGAAGCGTCGCTTATACGATTTCAAAGATATCCCGGAACATTTTCAGGGCAATGACGCAAAGGAACTGCCCTGCGTCTGCGAGGGCAGGTTCCCGTCACGGCAAGGCCGCGCTGCCTCGTCTCTTGCCGGAGTCTTCTTTATATTGAAGTCTTATTATGTTATGAGCGCAGGCAGCTATGCCTCTGCGCTGCGCAATGTGCAGCAACGCAGTGGTGGAAGCTTTGAGATGAATGTTTGCAAAGCCGTAAAGGACTAAGCAATTTCACTTTGAAATTGCTCTGGCGGCTGCGTGAGCAGTAGCCCGCCGCAAAGATGCAAGCGCAGCTTCAGGCGTTACGACAAAGGAAGTTACGGATGCTTCAGGAGTTGTAACGCAGGAAACTACACTTGCAGACACCATGTGTAACGAGCGGTTTGTTTCCACACAACCACTGTCGCCATTCGTAAGGCTCGCAGGCTCGCCAACGACTGCCGCGAAGACAGCAGAGCTATTTACTTGCGCGGTTAAGCAGCGAAGCGAGCGTGTCTTAAACTTTGAGAATGTACACTCTCAAAGTTAATCTGCTCTAGTTGCCGCACCGCCCTGCTGGAAGAGGCAGCGCTTTGCCCGCAGCCATGCCGCTGGCCCAGGCCCAATGCAGGTTGTAACCGCCAAGAAGGCCCGTCACATCCAGCATTTCGCCCGTAATGAACAGGCCCGGACAAAGGCGGCTTTGCATGGTTTGCGGATCAATTTCCGAGGTTTGTACGCCACCACCGCAGGCTTCGGCTTTTTTGAGACCTGCTGTTCCCACAGGCAGAAGACTGTAGGCATGCACAGCTTCTGCCAGGCTGTCACGTGTTGCGCGTGACAGTTCCGCAATTTTTTTACGGGCGCTTTCCTGCGGCAGCAGGGCATCCACAAGGCGTTGGGGCAACAGACGCCCAAGCAGCGCCCGTGCGGTTTGTTTACCGGCTTCCGGCGCGTCCAGCAGGGCTTTGAATTTGCGGTCGGGCAGAAAATCCACGCAAACCTGCATGCCGCTTTCCCAGAACAGCGATGCCTTGAGCGCGGCCGGGCCACTGAGGCCGCCATGCGTGAAAAGCAGATGGTCCTGCCACTGGCGCGTTCCCGCCGAAATGCGGACAGGCAGGCTGATACCCGAAAGGTCTGTGAGGTGGTGTCCCTGCGGGAGCAGCAGTGGCGTCAGGACCGGGCGCGGCGGCACAAGGA
>NZ_JBAIYR010000287.1:0-3052 GCF_036763145.1 Desulfovibrio sp. 1188_IL3213
GCAAATCGCCGGTCTAGCCGCGGCCCCGGCCCGCCCGGCAGCGGCATGCGACCTGTACCGGAGCATTGGGGCCTTCGCCCGCAAGAACAATCCGGCCTCCGGCAGATGCACGGCCATAAAAGATTCCGGCAGCAAGCAAAAAAACAGTGAAAAACCACGCTGTCGCCCTGCTGCCGCTCTAAGAGAAAAAGCATTTCGGCCGATAATGACAACAGCGGTCCCGCGCCCCGGAGCCGGATATTGCTTCACGTCAGCACACAAGCCCTGCCGCGCGCCATGCGCAGGCAGACAGGATGGTAGCCATGTCGCAAAACAGCATGCTCAACGTCAACAACAATGAACTTGAAATCATTGAATTTCTTATAGACGAAAAGCAGCCGGACGGCAGCGCCTACAGCGGGTACTATGGCATCAACGTCGCCAAGGTGCTGGAAATCATCCGCCTGCCCAACATCACCAGCGTACCCAGCAAGTGCGATCCTTCGGTGCTCGGCACATTCAACCTGCGGGGCAAGGTGCTGCCCATTCTCAACCTTGCCACATGGCTCGGCAAGGAGATGGCGACCGAAGACAATGCCAAGGTCATTGTCACCGAGTTCAGCGGCGTGCAGGCAGCCTTTCTGGTTTCAGCAGTAACGAGCATCCACCGCATGACCTGGGATCGCATTGAGCCGCCCAACCAGTACGTACAGAACTACTCGCGCGACAGTATTACCGGCGTACTGCGCATTCAGGATCGTGTGCTCTTTATCCTGGATATGGAAAAAATCCTCGCCAGTCTGGACAGCACCCTTGATATGTCACAGATCAAGGTGGACACCACGCCCGTGGAAGGCGCAGGCCAGTTTCACCTGCTTGTGGCTGACGACTCCAACTCGTTGCGTCACATCATCAAGTCTTCGCTGCAAAAATCCGGTTTTCGCGTTACGGCCGTGGCCAGCGGACGCGAAGCCTGGGAATATCTGCAAAAAACACACAGCGAGGCCCAGTCCCAGAGCAAGGAACTTACCGACATGGTGCATCTGGTCATTTCGGACATTGAAATGCCCGAAATGGACGGACACATGCTCACGGCCAAAATACGCGATACTCCCGGACTGAGCACCCTGCCGGTGATCCTCTTTTCCTCCCTTATCACAGATGCCCTGTACGCCAAGGGGGTCAAGGTCGGGGCCGACAAGCAGGTGTCCAAGCCGGACCTGCCCGGCCTGAGCAAGATCATACGCGAGCTTATTGCCGAAAAGCTGCACAAATAACGCCCGTGCGCCGGGATAGCGGACGGCGGGCTGCCGGACGCACCAGCGGAACACCAGACCACCAGACCGGGCCAAGCGCAGGCTATCTGGCGCAAGCTGTCTGGCGCAAGCTGTCTGGCGCGCAGGCCCGCTGCAACCAGACCCGGCCAAGCATGCTGCCGACACTGCGGCCCGCGCTCTTTTCACAACACTGCCCGGGGCTGTTCGCAACAGCCGCCTTCCTCAAGCACTTACAGGACGCTTGGCCCACTGTCAGCGCTTACGCGCACGCAATACCGCGTTACATATTCCCTGGTGGAAGGACACACGATATAGCTTGCCATGTCATAGCCATAAAGATGACCGCTGGCCTCCCCCCCCTGCCGCGCCACAATGTCCGCCATTTTTTCGCAAGCGGCCTTGTGGCTTTCAGAATCCCCCCGGTGGTACAGCCGGGCATAAAGCCCCGCCGGGCGCACGTGCAGGCTCATGCCCCCTGTTTCGCGCGAGGCCCCGCAAAAAAAATACTCCGCCACATAGGAAGGCTTCGCCGCGTGTTCCTTTTGCAGCAAAAAGCCGAGCGGCATGGGCGCGGCCTGTCCGCGGCCCTCAAAGCGCTCCACCAACGCGGCAAACAGGGCTATGCTGCCTTCATCCGTAGCCTGCTCCTCCGGGCTGACGGGCATGACGCTCAGGCGTTCTGTGTCCATCTCCACCAACTCCGGCACGTCATAACGGGCATGCATGGCCTCGTGGGCCAGCGCCATGTTGGCTTCCAGCATCCTTTGCCGCGAAAGCAGACGCATCCTTTCCTGCTGCAAAAGACGTCTTTTTTCCTCCAGATGCCGCAACAGGTCGCGCGGGTTGGGCGCGCGCATATAGCTGCGGATGTCTTTGAGCGAAATGCCCACATCCTTGAACATGCGGATCATGTCAAACTCGTAAAACTGCTCCGCCCCGTATCGGCGATAGCCCTTTTCTGAAACACGCCTGGGCCTGAGCAGCCCTTCCCTGTCATAAAACAGCAGGGTATCCTTGCTGGTTCGGCAAAGTCTGGCGAATTGGCTTGTACTCAGATACTTCATACTTTCTCCTTGACTCTGGACCCGCTCCATACCTTATGCTGACTGATGCCCTTACAAACAGCAAGCAGACAGCAAGGGCTGCGGTTTCCGGCGTCTGTTTTACGCCGCCGCTCTTTGCCCATATCATGAAGCGTTCCGGCAGAAATACGCCGCCATCGCATTTTCGGCGCAAACAGGCGCAACCCACTTCCCCTGCGGGAAAAACAGCCCGCTTGACCATACTGTGACCATATGTGTGACCCTGCCATGAATAATACCCTTCATAAGACCATTGCCAAGAACAATGACGGGCAACTGCCCGACCCCCCAGGCAAAACAGCCCCCTCCCGCCGTGCGCGCAGGCGCATACTGCTGGCGGTTATGGTGGCCTACCTGCCCATTGCCGTGGACCTGACCATCCTGCACATCGCCATTCCCTCCCTGACGCTGGCCCTTCAGGCCACAGGCACGGAAATTCTGTGGATTATCGACATCTATCCGCTGATCATGGCGAGCCTGCTCGTCCCTATGGGTACGCTGGGAGACCGCGTGGGACCGCGCAAGCTGCTGCTGGCGGGATTGACCATTTTTCTGGCGGCATCGCTGGCCGCCGCCTTCTCTCCTACGGCCAAGGCCCTTATCGGGGCGCGGGCTGGCCTGGCGGTAGGCGCGGCCATGATTGTACCCAGTGTGCTGGCTGCCATTCGCCTGACGTTTGAGGACTGGAAAGAGCGCGCCATGGCGCTGGGCATA
>NZ_JBAIYR010000288.1:0-3050 GCF_036763145.1 Desulfovibrio sp. 1188_IL3213
GAGAAAAGTGTATTATGGTGACTCATGTCCAAAATCTCCTTGTGTGGCAAAGTTTTTCGCAAACTCTTTATACCACATCGCATTGAGATTTTGGACTTTTTTCTTAACCCTTAGCCGGACAGCAATGGTTTGTTATAACACATCGAAATGTTCAACGCGGCTCATGAAAGTATCATGACAACACCCGCAACGTGTTTTTCAGGCGGCTTGACGAGGGCTTTCCGTTGCCGCAAAACAAAAAAATCGCCGCTGGCGTTTGACTGTGTGATCCGCGCGACTGCTCCGACGGAAAATTGCGCACAGCAAAAACGCACGCGGATGCAGAAGAACGTTGCTTTACGGTAGCTGGCAGGCGCAAACCGACACTGGCCCAGAAGACAGAAACATCATCGTAACGGAGAGAATATGAATTATTCCGATATACTTATCCCTGTTGACGGTTCTGAAGACGCGAAAGCCGCCTGCCGTGTTGCGGCCCAGTTGACGGCAGCCATTCCTGGCAGGGAAACGCTCCACCTTCTGCATTGCGTTGCGCCTATTCCCAGCCTGATCGGAGGCGACCAGCGTGAAAAACTCAAGCAGGAACACGAACAAGATGCTGAGGCCCTTTTTGAAAGCATCCGTTCCGAGTTGAACGGAGCGGATTGCAATATAAAAACCTACGTCCGGTATGGTGAGATTGCGGAATGCATCGTCGATGCAGCCACAGAGCTTGGCTGCACCATAATAATCATGGGTACGCGAGGGGTCAGCGAAATCAAGAGCATCGTCCTCGGCAGCGTGAGCCACAATGTTCTGCGGCATGCTCCCATTCCGGTACTGCTGGTAAACAAGAACAATTCTGCACGGTAATGTGACAGGCCAGGGCAGACCGCCGGAAGTTAGCCGCTTGAGGTCGCTGCCGGCTGCCCACTGGCCGCCCACCGCATTCCGCCAGAACACTGAAAAGGGTACATTGTTTTTGACTGTTGCTTACGGATATTTGCAGTATCCGGCAGGCTGAAGCCCATCCGTTTTGGGCAATCAGGCTGAATGGCAGCATAAGGCATGACGCATTCTTAGACTTCTGGAGTAACTATGCTGAGACACCTAACCTCCTTTGCCGCGCTTTCCGTACTGCTCCTTCTTCCTGCGACAGCTTTTGCCGCTCAGGGACACCCCACGATTCCCGGTGCGGAGCTGTCCGTATACTGGGCGGTTCCCTTTGCGTGCATGCTGCTTTCCATCGCCGTGATGCCCCTGTTCGCACCACATTTCTGGGAACACAACTTTGGCAAGATATCCATATTCTGGGCGCTGGCCTTTCTTGTCCCCTGTGCGCTCACGTTTGGCTTTTCCGTAGCCGTGTATGAATTTTTGCATATTATCTTGCTGGACTACGTGCCTTTTATCATTCTGCTTTTTGCCCTCTTTACCGTGGCTGGCGGCGTACGCCTGAAAGGCTCGCTTACCGGCACACCATTGGTAAACACGGGCCTTCTGGCCGTGGGTACCGTGCTCGCAAGCTGGATGGGAACCACCGGAGCAGCCATGCTGCTCATTCGCCCGCTTTTGCGTGCCAATGAACACCGCCGGCATAAAACCCACAGCGTGGTTTTTTTCATTTTTCTTGTTGCCAACATCGGCGGTTCCCTTACCCCTCTGGGCGATCCTCCGCTGTTTCTGGGCTTCCTGAAGGGCGTGAGCTTCTTCTGGACCACGACCAACCTGTTCTTTAAAACCCTGCTGCTTTCGGTAGCCCTGTTGCTGATCTATGTGGCTCTTGATTCCTGGCTTTACGCCAAGGAAGGCAAGCCGGTTCCGCCCAGCACCAAGGATTCCACCGAAAAACTGGGCCTTGACGGCAAAATCAACCTTCTCTTCCTGCTTGGCGTGGTGCTGGCGGTGCTGGCTTCCGGCCTTTGGCCCCTGGGAACGGTAGTGGAACTGTACGGCGTTCCCATCGAAGGGCAGAACCTGCTGCGCGACGTGCTGCTGCTTTGCATCGCCGGGCTTTCCCTGCGCTTTACCGAACAGAACTGCCGCAAGCTCAACGGTTTTTCCTGGGCGCCCATTGAAGAGGTGGCCAAGCTTTTCCTCGGCATCTTCATCAGCATGATTCCTGCCATCGCCATTCTGAAGGCCGGAACGGACGGCGCGCTTTCAGGGCTTATCCAGCTTGTGTCCCATGACGGACAACCCAACAACGCCATGTACTTCTGGCTTACCGGCCTGCTGTCGAGCTTTCTGGACAATGCGCCCACCTACGTGGTGTTCTTTAATACCGCCGGTGGCGACGCCGCACACCTCATGTATGATATTCCGGCGACGCTGGCAGCCATATCCGCTGGCGCCGTCTTTATGGGAGCCAACACTTACATCGGCAACGCGCCCAACTTTATGGTCCGGGCCATCGCAGAAAACCAGGGCGTGCGCATGCCCAGCTTTTTCGGCTACATGGCCTGGTCTGTGGGCATACTGTTTCCCCTGTTCCTCTTGCTGACCTGGGTGTTCTTTTAGAGCAGGTCAACTTTGAAAATGTGCATTCTCAAAGTTGACTTCAACGCTTAACCGCGCAAGTAAACAGCTCTGCTGTCTTCGCGGCAGTCGTTGGCGAGCCTGCGAGCCTTACGAATGGCCACAGTGGTTGTGTGGAAACAAAGCGCTCGTTACACATGGTGTCTGCAAGCGTAGTTTCCCGCGTTACAACTCCTGAAGCATCCGTAACTTCCTTTGTCGTAACGGCTGAAGCTGCGCTTGCACCTTTGCGGCGGGCGACTGCTCACGCAGCCGCCAGAACAATTTCATTGCATGCCAATGATTTTCAGGAAAATCCTTGCAGAGCAGTTAACTCATTTCATCCGTAAACTGCTCTAAAAAACTGATCAGATGCAGCCCGGCGAGGCCTTGCCCCAGGCAAGCCGCAACCGGGTCATAAAGAACGAAAGGAACCCCCCGGCCTAGCCGGGGGTTCTTCATATGCGCCTGTAAGGCTTTCTTACCAGCCGCGCCCTAACAGGCGCACGGGCGATCTGACATTTGCATTTCTGTTACTTGCGGCCCGTAAACGG
>NZ_JBAIYR010000289.1:0-3042 GCF_036763145.1 Desulfovibrio sp. 1188_IL3213
CAAGCTTTGCCGCCAGCAGGGCCGTATCTTCGGCCGTAAGCGGGCTTGCGTCCGCAGCCTGCCCTTTGCTCTTGCCCCGCCCCTTGCCGCGCCCGCGTGAGGCGCCATCTTCCACATACAAACTATCCAGCGGAGATTCAAGGCTTTTTCTCGTGCTCACAGGCGTTATGCCGTGCTCTTCGTTATACGCTGTCTGCCGGGCGCGGCGACGGGCTGTTTCGCTCATGGCGGCCTTCATTGAGTCCGTTACCCTGTCGGCATACAGAATGACCCGTCCCTGGGCGTTACGGGCCGCACGGCCAAAAGTCTGGATAAGCGAGCCGGTGGAACGCAAAAACCCTTCCTTGTCCGCATCCAGGATACAGACCAGGGAGACTTCGGGAATATCCAGCCCCTCGCGCAGCAGGTTAATGCCCACCAGCACGTCAAATTCGCCCAGGCGCAAGGCGCGGATAATCTGCATGCGCTCAAGGGTATCAATATCCGAGTGCAGGTAGCGCGCCCGCACTCCCATATTGCAGCAATACTCCGTAAGGTCTTCGGCCATGCGTTTGGTCAGGGTGGTCACAAGCACCCTTTCGCCCCGGCTGACGCAGCCCCGGCATTCGCCAAGCAGGTCTTCCATCTGCCCCTTGGTGGGGCGCACTTCCACCAGAGGGTCCACAAGGCCTGTGGGACGGATGATCTGCTCGGCCACGATGCCCTGGGCCTGATCCATTTCGTATTTGCCGGGCGTGGCCGACACGTACACCACCTGATTGAGCAGCGCCGTAAACTCGTTGAATTGCAGGGGGCGGTTATCCAGAGCGGAAGGCAGGCGAAAGCCGTAGTCAACCAGCGTCTGCTTGCGCGAACGGTCGCCCTTGTACATGCCCCCCACCTGGGGAATGGTGATGTGCGACTCGTCAACGAAAAGAAGAAAATCCTTGGGAAAATAGTTGAGCAGGCAGGAAGGCGGCTCGCCTGCCACACGCCCGTCCAGGTGGCGGGTGTAGTTTTCAATGCCATTGCAGTAGCCAAGCTCTTCAATCATTTCAAGATCGAGCTGCGTGCGCTGCTCAAGGCGCTGGGCCTCCACCAGCTTGCCCTGCTGCCTGAAAAGGGTCAGGCGCTCGGCCAGTTCATCACGGATATCGCTGGCGGCGCGCTTGAGATTGTCCTGCGCGGATACGAAGTGGCTGGCCGGGTAGATGACGGTTTTGCTCACGTCGGCCAGAACTTCACCCGTAAGAGGGTCTATTTCGCGCATGGAATCAATGTCGTCGCCAAAAAATTCCAGCCGCAGGGCGCGCTCATGATGATAGGCCGGGATAATTTCAAGGGCATCGCCGCGTACGCGGAACGTGCCTCGATGAAAGTCATAGTCATTACGCTCGTAATGCACTTCCACCAGACGGGTGATAAGCCTGTCCATGGAAAAATGCTGGCCCACTTCAACGGGAACGACCATCTTGGCGTAATATTCCGGCGAACCGAGGCCGTAGATGCATGAAACAGAGGCCACAATGATCACATCGCGCCTGGTCAGCAGGGCATGCGTGGCGGCATGGCGCAACTTGTCTATATTGTCATTGATGGAAGAGTCTTTTTCAATGTAGGTATCTGATGCGGGAACATAGGCTTCCGGCTGGTAATAGTCGTAATAGCTGACAAAATACTCAACGGCATTGTGAGGAAAAAGCTCGCGGAACTCGCCGTACAACTGGGCCGCCAGGGTTTTGTTGGGCGCGAGCACCAGGGCCGGACGGTTGCAACGGGCAATGACATTGGCCATACTGAAGGTTTTGCCAGAGCCGGTAACGCCCAGGAGCACCTGGGCAGGCACGCCGGCCTGAAGATTGGCCGTCAGCTCATCGATGGCTCCGGGTTGATCGCCCGTGGGCGTATAGGAAGTCTCCAGGCTGAACGGGGTGATTAACTTGTCTTCCATCATGCTCTGTTTTGGGGTAAGAAGGTGTGAAATAATACACTAACAACGGGAAGTGCTATGGAAACAATCCTTGTACCCACGCAGTTCGACCTGCCGCTGGACAGAATCTACATTGTGGCCGCAACTCTCAAGACCTTCAAGGGCCGCCGCCACGTTGACGTGCAGATTTTCAGGCCCGGCGCCGGAGACGACGAACTGGAAGCCATACGCGGTCTCGGCCTGGTAGCCCCCGCCGACCCGTCCATTCCGGCGGAAGTGCTTCAAGGCGCTACGGAAGAAGCCGCCCTGCGCTGTGTTCTTGAAGCGTTTACCACAGAAGAAAGCCGCGCCCTGCTGGCGTATCTTGAAGAACGCTACGCCGAACACATTGAAAAAATTACTGTCTGCCCGATGGACATCCCTGTTCCTCTGGGTGTTGCCCCGCTGGCGGACATTCCCGAAAGCAAGACCGCCGGCTTTATTCGCTTTGACGCCGTGCGCGACTACAACCTGCCCTTCGCGGCTCACGGATACTATGATCTGAGCGCCCACGAACCGCTGGACAAGGAATAGTCATAGCGCTCCCGCCAGGGCTGCCAGATGGCGTCACAGGCAGCGCCCTGACCGAGATCGCAGGCAGCAGCCTGACCGGCATCAACACATCCCCCGCTGGTACGGGCGGGCGAAACAGGTTCGCCAACGCCTGAAATTCCGGCAAGGCGTTCCGGCGCAAGCGCCTGATCCAGTTTTTGCACAAAAAGCTCACGCGGCAACAGAACCCCGCCCATCTTCATGATGTGCGGGGTTTCCTGCTGGCAATCCAGCAAAATGACGCCTCGCTGGCGCAGCAGGGCCACAAGGCCCGCCAGAGCCGCGCGCGAAGCTTCGGGCATAACGTGAAACATCGACTCGCCAAAGAACGCCCGCCCAAGCCCCACGCCATACAGCCCGCCCACCAGATGCCCCTCGTGCCATGCCTCCACACTGTGAGCATAGCCCATGCGGTGCAAGCGCTCATAGGCTTCGGTCATTTCGGGCAGTATCCAGGTTCCCCCGCCTTCGTGGCGCGGTGCGGCGCAGGCGCGGATAACCCTGCCGAATGCGGCGTTGAACGTCAGTTCAAAGGGCTTGTT
>NZ_JBAIYR010000290.1:0-3038 GCF_036763145.1 Desulfovibrio sp. 1188_IL3213
GGCCGCCTCGGTGGAGCCGGTTTCCACAGTGCTGCCCATGCCGGGCGTGTCGCCAGGTTCGTCATTCCTGTTCATGACCTTCCTCCTTCACGTAGCCGCAGCCCTTGACGGGGCAAATGACCTTCAGGCCGTCGCGGCTCTTTTTTTCCACCAGATACGGGGAGCCGCAACGCGGACAGGGGCCAGGCACGGGCCTGTCCCACAGGGCGAAGTCGCACTGCGGGTACTGGTCGCAGGAGTAAAATATCTTGCCGCGCTTGGTGCTTTTTTCCACCAGTTGGCCCTTCTCGCAGCGCGGGCAGGGCACGCCCGTGGACAGCGGGGCCGCATGCTTGCACTCGGGGTAGCCCGTGCAGGCGATAAAGCTGCTGCCCGTGCGGGCTTTCTTGATCACAAGGTCACGTCCGCACTTGGGACACTGCCCCACCTTTTCATACTGGGGTTTCTCGGCGGCCACGGCCTCCACCTTGCCCTCCTCGTTGCGCGAGAAATTGCTGGTGAAGTTGCAATCGGGATAGCCGGAACAGGCCAAAAACGCGCCAGCCTTGCCGAACTTGATCATGAGCGGTTTGCCGCATTCCGGGCAGGCAAGATCGGCAGGAATGCCGCCCTTGACGCTCTGCATGTTTTTGGCGGCGGCCATGAGGGTAGGATTGAAGTCCTCGGCAAAGGCGCGCAAAAGCTCCACCCAGTGCTCCTTGCCTTCGGCCACCTTGTCCAGCCCTTCTTCCATCTGGGCTGTAAAGCCCACGTCCATCAGGCGCGAAAAATGCTCGGTGAGTTGGCCGCAGACCACACGGCCGAGGTCGGTAGGCACAAAGTGCCTTTCGGTCAGGCTCACATACTCCCTGTCCTGCAAGGTGGAAATAATGGCCGCATAGGTGGAGGGACGCCCGATGCCGCGCTCTTCAAGCTCGCGCACAAGGCTGGCTTCGCTGTAGCGTGGCGGGGGTTGGGTGAACTTTTGCTCCTTGTCCATCTTTTCCAGCTTGAGGGTCTGCCCCACCTCTACGGGCGGCAGTTCGGAATCGGCATCCTCTCCGGCGCGGGGCAGGGCCGCCATAAAGCCGGGGAAAAGCAGGCGCTCGCCCTTGGCGCGCCACTGGCTGTGGGCGCAGGCAATGGTGACCGTGGTGTCGTGAAAGCGCGCTCCGGCCATCTGCGAAGCCACAAAACGCGACCAGATAAGCCGGTAAAGATTATACTGGTCAGGGGGCAGATGCTGCTTGACCTCATCGGGCGTGATGGACACGTCCACGGGCCGTACGGCTTCGTGGGCGTCCTGCGCGCTGCCTTTGGTCTTGTACACGCGGGCGCGCTTGGGCAGATAGTCCTTGCCGAAGTGTTCAGCAATAAATTTCTTGGCCGCGTCCCGGGCCTCGTCGGCAATGCGCGTGGAGTCCGTACGCATATAGGTGATGAGGGCGGTAAGACCGCGATCTCCCAGTTCCACGCCTTCGTAGAGGCGCTGGGCAATATTCATGGTGCGCTTGGCCGAATAGGAAAGGCGCTGGTTGGCCGCCTGCTGCAACGTGGAGGTAATGAAGGGCGGCTGCGGGGCGCGCTCGCGCTCCTTCTGCTCCACGTTTTCCACCACAAAGGGCTGTCCCCTGAGGGCGTCCTCAAGGGCCTGCGCCTCCCGGGCATTGCCGATAACGGCCTTTTTGCCGTTGACCTTGACCAGATCGGCCTTAAATGGAGGCGGAACCTCGCCCGAGAGCAGGGCCTTGAACAGCCAGTATTCTTCAGGTTTGAAAACCTCGCGCTCTTCCTCGCGCTCCACAATAAGGCGCAGAGCCACGGACTGCACCCGGCCTGCGGATATGCCACGCTTGATGGTTTTCCACAGCAGGGGTGAAATCTTGTAGCCCACCAGCCGGTCCAGAATGCGACGGGCCTGCTGGGCGTCAAAAAGATCGGCGTTGAGTTCACGCGGGTGCGCCAACGCTTCCTTGACAGCCTTGGCCGTAATTTCGTTGAACTGGATGCGCTTGATATCCTTTGCCTTATCGCGGATAAGCTCGGCCACATGCCAGGCAATGGCCTCGCCTTCGCGGTCGGGGTCAGGGGCCAGATATACTGTCTCGGCCTTGGATGCGGCCGCGCGCAGGTCGCTGACCACATTTTTTTTGTTTTCTATAACTTCATAATGGGGCGCGAAGTCATGTTCTTCATCCACGCCAAGCGTCTTGGCGGGCAAATCGCGCACATGGCCCACACTGGCCTGCACCATATATGCCGGTCCAAGAAATTTCTTGATGGTCTTAACCTTGGCCGGTGATTCCACTATTATCAACTGTTTGCCCATGCTGCCCTCAACTGGCTTTCCGGCTGCGCCAAAAACTTTCCTGCGCGCCCTTTATGTAACGGCAAGATACGATAAAACCCAAAGGCGTCAAGTGCGGGTCACGAAGCCGGGGCTGCTGCCCAAGATCTGCGAGAGCAAAAAAAGCCCTGGGCAACGCATGGCAGACTGACGGGCGCAGAAGAAAAATATATTGGATTATTGGGCAGATGAAACGTCACTTCCACAAGCATGACAGCACGACATGCCCAACTGGACAGGGCCGTGCCATTTGCGGTAGCATCATAGTAATTTCCAGTCAAAATGAGGGATATATGCGCATATGTCCAATACCATACCGTTTTGCGGCAGCAATCTGCCTGACCATGCTGTGCCTGCTGGCTGCTGGTTGCTCATCGCGTCATAACGCCGGCCCGGACACTCCGGAAACTTCGGATTTTCCGCCCGGTTCTCCCGCTGATCCGCGTTCCAACCAGGCCGAAGCCAAGCCCGGCCCCTTGCCCGTCATCAAGGCAAGCCCCGGGCAAAGCGTCTTTGTGGACGTGAGCGGCGGCAGCGCCACATTCAATGCCGACCTTCAGTCAATGCTTACAGCCTATCTGCAAAGTGAACGGGAACTTGTACCCGCAGACTCGGCCAAGGGGTCTGACCTGCTGCTGCGTGTTGCCGTGGACGAAGTAACCCCCCTTGGTTCGCGCAGCACGCCGCCCGACGCGGGCAGAGCCTTGGGCCA
>NZ_JBAIYR010000291.1:0-3024 GCF_036763145.1 Desulfovibrio sp. 1188_IL3213
CCGCCAGGGCCGCCGCAAGCATGGCGGGCAACAGGGTGAGGCTGGCGCCGAGCAGCAGGGCGCTCACAAGCATATTTATGAGCACAAAAAGTACCAGTGTGCCGGGTTTGCGCACCTTGAACAGCATGACCACCAGCAGGGTAGTGAAAACGAGGTTCTTCAGAA
The DNA here is from genome assembly GCF_036763145.1 of Desulfovibrio sp. 1188_IL3213. Classification (NCBI taxonomy): domain Bacteria; kingdom Pseudomonadati; phylum Thermodesulfobacteriota; class Desulfovibrionia; order Desulfovibrionales; family Desulfovibrionaceae; genus Desulfovibrio; species Desulfovibrio sp. 1188_IL3213. The sequence continues at coordinate 166 of NZ_JBAIYR010000291.1, forward strand.
GAAGAGAAACCGGGTTCATTCCCCCGCCGGCCAGGGCTATCAGCAGGGTGGATATTTTGGCCGCAGCCGAAAACACCCCGATGACCACCAACTCGTGTGCGCTCCAATACCGCTTGACCGTGGATTTCATATTTGTCTCCTGGCCCGTCTCTTACATAAATTGAATTTGAATTTCAATATCAAAGAGACGGGCCGCCGGGCTTAAAATTCTACACTGACCTTGATATTGGCATGCACACCGGGTTCGTAAATGGATTCTCCCGTACCGAGTGCATATTTTTGGTTAAAGATGTTAAGCACTTCACCGACTATGGCGTATTGCTTGCTGTCGCCGAACTTCACGCCCATCATGGCGTTGGCCGTAGTCCAGGAACTGTTGGAATATACGGTGCGGGCAGAGCCGCTTTCCTGTTCGTTCTTGGTGGCAAAGCGGACGTAGGCATCGCCGATCACATCCAGGCTTTCGTTGACCGGGTAGAGCGCCCGCACGCCTGTACGGCCCGTCCATTCGGGCGTGCCGGTCTTCCAGGTCTTGTAATTGCCGTTGTCAAACTGGCGCTTCATCCAGGTCAGGTCGATATAGGGGGTGAAGCCGTAAGGCAGGTCATAGCTGCCGCTGAATTCCACACCGTGCGTTTTGGCCTGGCTGACGTTCTTGTAATAAAAGATATTGTTGCCGGTTTGCTGTGACGAAATGTAGTCTTCGGCCACAGTGTAAAATCCGGTGAGGTCAAGGTTGAGGCCAAAGGCGGAATAGCGTGCGCCCAGTTCCCAGGTATTGGACTTTTCAGGCGTAAGGTCGGGGTTGGGGTTTACCGTGCCGCCGCCCATGCTGGAGATGACGTATTTTTCCTGAAGATTGGGTACGCGGAAGCCCTGGCTGAAGCCCGCGCGCAGCGTAAGGTCGTCAATGCCCTGCCACATGAGGGACACGTTGAACACGGGGTGGGATTCCCAGTTGTCGCCTGTGGCGCCAGCGTCAATGTCGCCAAAGACGGGGTTGTAGGCCGGGGATGTTTTTTTACGCTGCCAGCCTTCGGCGGTTCCCATATGCGACTGCACCCAGGTCTGGCGCACACCGTAAGACAGGGTGAAGTCCCAGGGCAGTTTGCTTTCCATAAGGGCGTACAGGGCGTGGGTGTCCATGTATCCCTTATATTTGTAGTGCTTGTCGGTCAGGCTTGTCACCGTTACCATTGGGTTGGGCTTGATGACAGTCTTGGTGTCCGTGTCTGTGGTGGCATCAAGGCCGTCTCTGGTGAACTCGTAGCCGGCAATGAGGTAGTTGTTTTCGCCTATACTCCAGTCGGACTGAAGGCTTGCTCCCCACTGCTCGTTCTTGTTGTTGGCATAGTTGTCCATAAGCATGGACATGGGGGCTTCCGCCACTTCCACATGGTTGAGCATTTTTTTCTTGCTGTGCTGCCAGAAGGCGTCAAGGCGCAGGCGCGGCAGAAAAAAAGCCACATCTTTTGCCTCGGCGAATACCGCGGCCTTCTTGCGTTCCCAGGGCGAAATATCCACAAAAAAGTTGGGCGAGCTGGTGTCGCCGGACATTATTTCGCTGTAAAATTGCTCATACATGCCGCCTGCGGTAAAATTGGGGCTGAAATCATAGCTCAGAAAGGCCGAGCCGGACTGCTGCTTGAACTTGGAATGCTTGGCCTCGCCGTCGGGGGTGGACAGATTGTGCTGATAGGTGTTGGCCCCTGTTGCGCGGTACTTGAAGCCCTCATAGGCGCCAAACAGGGAGAGGCTTTCGGCAAAACCTCTGGTGGAGCCGTTGTAGCTTGTGGTTATCTGCCCCTGTATGGGCTTTTTTCCACCCTTTTTGGTGATGATGTTGACAACGCCGCCCAGCGCTTCAGAGCCATACAGCACCGAGGCTGGCCCCTTGATGACTTCGATGCGCTCGATCATGGCGGGGTCGATGAGCAGGGCTGTTCCGTCCATGGACTTGTTTTCAGCGATTTTTTGCCCGTCGATAAGAATGAGCACCCGGTTGGGACTTTCCCCACGGATGGAAATGCGCTTCAGGCCCTGTGCGCCGGAGTTGACGATCTGCACTCCGGGAATGTCCTGCAGCAGGCCGCCCACTGTGGCTGCGGGCGAGGTTTTGATTTCTTCCTCCGTCATGACGCTCACGGCCATGGGGACATCCAACAGCTCTTTTTCAACTCGCGACGCGGATACCCTGACAGTTTCGGTCTGCAGGGGTTCGGCATGGGCGGGCGCGCTCCAGAGCAATGCCCCGGCCAGACCCAGGGGCACGGCATGCCTGCGTAAGTTACGCAGCAAGATCATTGTTTTCCTCCAGCATGGTTTTAAGGTAGTTGAGCAGCAACTGCGAAAGGTTCACCTGCCAAAACTGCCCTGCCAGCGTAAGCGTTACCCATCCCTGATCTTGCGTGACCAGCCCCGCTCTCTGCCACTGGGCAAGCAGGGGAGACCATATTTTCGCAAGAGGCAGGCCAAAGCGTTGTTCAAGCGCGGGCAGGTTCAGACAGCCCTGCTCCATACCCTCGGCTACGGCCCGGAAGAGGAAGTAGCGCTGCGGCGCGGGTTGCAGCATAGCCAGGGCCTTGCGCCCGTCGGCCACCTGTTGCAGCCATGATTCGTAGTCCGGCGTATTGATATAGAAATTTCCGGCAAAGTTGCCGCCCGCGCCGGGGCCGAAGGCCAGGCAGTTGGCGGAACCCTTGACGTAGAGGTTGTACAGGTTGCGTTCTCTGCGCCCGCCACTGCCAGAACGCAGATCAGGGCCAGAATGCCAAATATTTTGTTCATGCCTTCTCCCTCAACGGTACAGAATGTGCGGCAGGCAGACGCCTTGCGGCACTAGAGCGGATTAACTTTGAG
>NZ_JBAIYR010000292.1:0-3013 GCF_036763145.1 Desulfovibrio sp. 1188_IL3213
CAGACCTTTTGCTGCAAACCAGCTTTGAAGTGGACTACCTGCTCGCCAGGCCCCGCTTTCGCGAAATAGTTCCCCTTCAGGAATACAGCGGCTTTGAAGACAACCGCCTGGCTGTCAGTGTCGCCATTTTTTCCAGCACGCGGGCGGCCTGCGGGAACTGTCTGCCCGTGCAGACCGGCACGCCTGGACGTATGGCCCCTGCCTTGTCCTCTGCAATGGCGGCAATATCCGCGCCGAGCACGTCCTTGTGATCCATAGCTATGGGCGTAAAGCAGGTCAGGTCAGCGCTGACGGCCGTGGTGGCATCGTGGCTGCCGCCGAGCCCGGCTTCCAGCACGGCCACGTCAATCTGCTCCTGCCTGAAGGCCAGCAGGGCCAGCACCGTAAGAAATTCAAAATAGGTCAGCTCCGGCACGGCATTCATGATCTTGTCAGCCTGGGCGGGCCACAGGTTTTGCGACCAGGGGCGGTCATCAATGCGGATGCGTTCCGTGGGGCTGACAAAGTGCGGCGAGGTATACAGGCCCGTGCGCAGACCGTGGGCGCGGCAAAGGGATGAAAGAAAGGCCGCGGTGGAGCCTTTGCCGTTGGTACCCAGAATCTGCACCGTCACAAAGGGCGGGCGATCAAGGCCGAGATGGGACAGAGCGCGCCGCATGCGGTCAAGGCCCATGTCCATATGAAAAAGCCCCAGGCCGTCAAGGTGGCGTTGAATCTGGGAAAAATCGCTGAAAAAGTGCTTCATGCACAGCACGGTAACGCAAAGGCGCGCAACTGTCAGCGTTTTAGAGCACTTTCACTTTGAAATTGCTCTGGCGGCTGCGTGAGCAGTCGCCCGCCGCAAAGATGCAAGCGCAATTTACTTGCGCGGTTAAGCATCGTGGCCGCCCCCCGCAAAGGCTCGTTTACCGTAGTTGGCTGTCCTTGCTGCCGCGCCGGTTATAAAGAGCAACGGTCTGCTGTTCCTTGTCGGCCTCTTGCTGACAGACGATGCAAAGGCGCACCCCGGGGAGGGCATCGCGCCGGGCCTGAGGTATTTCCTCACCGCATTCCTCGCAGTGGGTCAGGCTTTCGCCCTTGGGCAGATTACGCCGGGCGCGTGCAACCTCATCATTGATGGAGTCCTGAATCTGGTCCTGTACGGCGCTGTCGCCAGCCCAACCGCTTGCCATGACGTTCTCCTTTCCGGTGATGCCTGTACCGGGCGCAGGCGTTTTGCCGGGCAATATCTGCCACGAAATGCGTTAAGGCCGCCCACAGGCAGAATGTCTGCGTGACTGGGGGCTGCTTCAGTCTTGGCCGCAATGGCGTGGTGTCGTTTGCAGTTTGAGTTTGTTGCTGTGCGCGGCAGAATGGCGGCATTGGTGGACCGCACTGACTTGGCGGCCTGACAGCAGTATACGATGGGCCGGAAGGAAATGGAAGCTGTCGCATATGGCGGAAGGCGTTTAAGCTGCCCGTTTAAATTTACAGTGCAGGCTGGCTGCCCTGTTGCGCAGCCTTTGAAAGATGGTGCGCTGCGCCCGGTGCAGACGCGCAAGTCCGGCCCGGCACCTCGGGCGTCATGCCCGGAACGCATATGCGCCGGGCCGGTATTTTTTGTGCGGTTTGCGTCTTGCGCTAGAGCAATTTCACTTTGAAATTGCTCTGCCGGCTGCGTGAGCAGACGTTCGCTACGGAGGCGTAAGCGCAGTTTATCTGCGCGGTTAAACGCCGAAGTGAGCGTGCCTTAAACTTTGAGAATGTATATTCTCAAAGTTAATCTGCGCTAAACGACAAAGGCGCAAGCGGTCTGCGCTTACGCCTCGTTGGCGGGGCTGCCGTTGCAGCCGCCGGGAAATGGCGCGTCCGGAAGGTGCTATTCCGGCAGTTGGATGTCTGTCTGGTATCCTGCGGCCATGCATTTGGCGATAAGTTCGCCGGAGCCGTCAAAGACCTTGATGTCATAGCTTTGTATGCGTTGCCCACGGCGAACCACATACGCTTCGGCCGCCAGGGGGCCGCTTTTGCCGGGCCGCAGGAATTCGATGGTGGTGGACAGGCTGACCACGCCCGTGTCTTTGCCCGCATTGGCTGCCGCGCCGAAGGCCACGTCCGCCAGGGCAAAAATGGCTCCGCCGTGGGCGCAGCCCATGCCGTTTCTGTGGTTTTCGGTAAGGGGCATGGTCACGCGGGCGAATTCAGGACTGGCGCTTTCAATGGTCATTTGCAGATATTTCATGAGCTTGTCGTGCTTTTTGACATAATTTTTCATAAATTCTCCAGTGTTGCCAAAAACAAGCCGGAAGCCAAAGGCTTCCGGCACAGTGTATACATAAGGTGTATCCGCCAGTGCGGTATCGGTACGTTACTCTACCTGCTGAATGCCGTCCAGCTTCCAACTGCCGCCCTGCACCGGGCGCATGAAGTGCCATACTTCGCGCACAGTGGACGGGGCCTGTTGATCGGGGCTTTCGCGCATCAGCACGTCAAAAAAGACCTGGGCGAATTGCTCGTTGCCTTCATTTTCCACACCAAGCAACTGGGCGTTCACCAGCAGTATTTCGGTATTGCTCGGGTTGGGGTCGGCTTCCATCTGTTCGCGAACGGCATGCTGTACCGCGGAACTGGTGAACTGAGAGATATCGTCCATATCGCGCTTGTCCCAGGAGTTTTGCAGGCGGGTATACGCCATTTTGGCTCCGCGCAAAAACTCGTCGGCATCAAAGCCCTCAGGCATGGGTATGTTGGGACCGGCCGCCGCCTGTGCTGCCGCACCCTGGCTGTTGCCGCGCAACACGTCCCACCCGTTGCTTTCGGTGGATTCGCGCTGCATTCCCTGCATGCGGTCGTTATAGGCATCGGAGTGTTGCCCGTGAGCCCCCGCCGCAGCAGAAGCCTGGCGGTTGCGGAAGCGGGCAAAGAGCTTGAGGCCCAGAAACGCCAGCAGCCCGATAAGGATAATGTCCATAAAGCCGCCCCCGGCAAAGCCGTGGCCGCCCAGCAAAGAGCCTATGAGCGTACCGGCAAGAAG
>NZ_JBAIYR010000293.1:0-3000 GCF_036763145.1 Desulfovibrio sp. 1188_IL3213
TGCGCTTCCGCCGCCGCCTGGCGGCGTTTTTCTTCCTGCTGGCGGGCCAGCCCTTCCAGGTTGGAGCGTATGTCGTCAGCCAGCGTTCCGGCGGCGGCCCCCATGATACGCCCGAGGCTGGCCTCCAGTTTTTCCAGCATGCGCTGCGGCTGATCGGCGCTCAGGCAGGTCTGGGCCAGGCGTTCAGTCATCTGGTGGCGGGGGGTCAGTTCATGTCCGTGGGAAAGCACTTCCGCGGCTTCATCATATTTTTCCTGCCGGATAAGCTGAAAAGACTCGGACAGAAATGGGCTTTTTGCCTCCGGATCTTCCCGGAGCAGCCCGGCGTAGACGGCGCGCGCGCGATGCCAGTTTTTGGCGCGGACAAAGGTGGCGGCGGCAAGACCGAGATAGTGCCGATAGCGGGCCATGTCACCCTTGCCTTTCCAGGCCACGGCCATGCCGAGCTGTGCCTGACCCTGAATCAGGGCGCCGCCCAGTGCTCGCTGAAAAGCGTTAATGGCCGTATTCCATTGCCGCTGCTGCAGGCACTGCATGCCCACGCGGAAATAGTCTTCGGGGCGGCGCACCGGCTTGAGCAGCATGCCATAGGTTTCAAGGGCCTGATCAAAAGCGCTGGTGTCGGTAAACTGCCGTGCGGTCTTTAGCTGCTGCACGTCCGACGCGGCGGCAGCCAGCGAATCCAGGTGAGCCTTGAGCACATTGATGGAATATGGACGCGCAAGAAGGGCGCTGGCTCCACAGCCCAGAGTTCTGAGCTGTTCCGCCTCGTTGTCATTGGGCAGCAAGAGAAGAACGGGAAGGCCGAGAAGCAGGGGGTGCAGCCGCAGGATGGCGCAGAACTGTTCGCCATCCATATCAGCCAGTTTTTGGGAGCAGACGATGATGTCCGGCGTGAAGCCCGGCCCGGAATCGTCAAGCCCGGCCAGCATGCGGGCGGCCGTAATACCGGAGGTCATGCATTCGACCCGACTGGCTCCGGCCTCTCGCAAGGCGCGGCGGTCAAGGCTTGTCAGCGATTCGTTTTCGCAGAGAAGGAGTATGTTCAGGCCGGCGGGGCGGGTCATGTCATTCCTTGGCGGACAGGGAGAATTCCTGGAGGCGAAGGGGCCTATTGCCGCCCTGCTCCTGCACGGATTCTACAGGGACGAAGCTGTATAGGCAAGAGCCTCAGTGGGCAAAGGGGATGATGCGGGCGTGTCCGCCAGCGGCATTGTTGCCGTATTCCGCCTCGTTCTGAAGGCCGTGGTATGCGGCGTGGCAATAGGGGCAGCGCAGGGAGCCGCGAGTGCGCTCCAGGCGAATGAGCCCGCCTTCGTATTCATAGCAGCGGGGGCAAAATGGCCCCTGACGCAAACCATTGGCAGCCAGCCAGTAGAACCCTTTTTCAAGAGTCAGGGTTTCGGCAAGGTGGAGGGCGTCTTCCAGGCTTTTCAAACGCGCCTTGAGCATGCTTATTTCATCATGCAGGGCAATGCCGCGCGACTGCACTTCCATAAGCAGACGCCGTGCCTTGTCGTGATGCCCTGAGGCGAAAAGGTCATTAATTTCCTTGAACAGGCGATAGTCCAGCATACTTTTCTTCCCCACTAGGCAGCCTATCGGAGCGGAAGCAAAAAGCTTTAGGTCGGACCGGAAAACGCTTTTGCCTGTTAAGTCAATGAAACCGTCGTGTTATAGCGTGTAGAAAATTTTCTAGAAAACCTGTGGAAAAGCCGTTCACCTACATCTTGCGGCGTGAGACAGGCTCAAGTGAACGCAGCATTTCACGAAATCGGCGCTCTTCTTCCGGGTCTGTGCCACCAGGCAGAACAGTGCCGTGCAGCAGCCGGTTGTGCAGCATGTCTGCCTCTTTGCGCGCGCCGGCTTTGCGCACCATGTCGGTGGCGGCGTCAGGCACAGGGGAAAGAACCTCCTCGTGCAGACGCTCTTCGGCTTTCTTTTGCGCTTCGGCTGCGCGGCGCAGCACGTCCTCGTTGACCATGATGGGCGCTTCGGCCCGCATTGCCAGCGCTATGGCATCAGAAGGGCGGCAGTCCACGCGCACTCGCCCCCCCGGACCTTGCAGAACCAGAAGGGCAAAAAATACACCCTCGTTAAGGTCGGTAATCTCCACTTTGACAAGCCCGGCCTTGAGCGCCTTGAGAGTCATAAGCAAAAGGTCGTGCGTGAGGGGCCTGGGCAGGCGTTCCTTGTTGAGCACAAGGGACACTGCCATGGCTTCCATAGCCCCCACCCAAACGGGCAGGACGGTTTCCCCTTCCACTTCGCGCAGTATCACGATGGGGTTTTTGGTCTGCGGGTCAATGGTCAGGCCGAAAACACGCATCTCTACCATGGTTCCCCCGTGCGTACGGCCAACAGGCTGTGCTTTTTGGCCTCTGTAATAACTGCCTGCACCAGACGGCCAGTGTGGTCGGTTCCTGCGGGCAGCGGTACATGAACCGGCACGCCGTACGGATCGCGTCCTTGCCAGCTCGGTTCGGCGTTGTCGCCCGGCTTGGGGCTTGGACCTTCCAGAAGCAGCGTTGTCCGGTTGTGGTTTTTCACCCGGGCCTGCAGCCAGCGCGCTCCCAACTCGTCCTGGAGGGCCTGGAGCCGCAGCAGCCTGTCGCGGGCTTCGTCCGGAGCTATTTTGTCAGGGAAAAGCGCGGCTCTGGCTCCCGGCCGGTCGGAATATATGAAAGAAAAGCTGGACATGAAATTGCAGGCACGCATCATGTCAAGCGTGTTTTGAAAATCTTCTTCCGTTTCGCCGGGAAAAGCTACAATCAGGTCTGTGGACAGGGCAAGGTCAGGCCGTGCGGCGCGCAACTCGTCTACCAGACGCAGGAAGGCCGCGCTGTCGTAGCGGCGGCGCATGCTTTTGAGCACCGCATCAGACCCTGCCTGCAAGGGAAGGTGCAAGCGCGGGCAAAGTTGGGGCAATTCCGCAAAAGCGGCCACGTCTTCCGGTCCCATATCTTTGGGGTGCGGGGTGACATAACGCAGGCGCTCCAG
>NZ_JBAIYR010000294.1:0-2993 GCF_036763145.1 Desulfovibrio sp. 1188_IL3213
AGGTAGCTGCCGGTGTCGTCAAGCTGCTCGGTGGGAAAGGGGCCGGAGCCCACGCGGGTGGTATATGCCTTTACTATGCCCACCACGCGGTGCAGGGCCGAGGGGCCGACGCCGCAGCCGGCGGAAGCGTTGCCCGACACGGTATTGGAGGACGTGACAAAAGGATATGTGCCGTGGTCGATATCCAGATGAATGCCCTGCGCGCCTTCAAAAAGAATGTCTCCGCCCTGGGCCTGAATGTTCTGGATGTGGTCTTCCACTTCCGTAAGGTAGGGCAGCAGGCGCGGGGCGAGGGCCAGCAGATCTTCGCAGACGGCGGCTTCGTCCAGCGGATCAAATTTGTACAGGTCGCGCAGCAGGGTGTTTTTTTCCTGCAGGGCGTGGGCCACCTTGGCCCTCACAAGGTCAGGGCAGGCCAGGTCGCCTGCGCGCAGGCCCACACGGGCGGCCTTGTCTTCGTAGCAGGGGCCGATGCCGCGTCCGGTGGTGCCTATCTTGTGTGAAGCGCGTTTGGCTTCGCGGGCTTTGTCCAGGCTTTTGTGGTAAGGCATGATAAGGTGGGCCTTTTTGCTGATGCCGAGCCTGGCCGGAGAAACGTCCACGCCCTTGGCGGCCAGGTGGTCCGCCTCTTCAAGAAAAACGTGCGGGTCAAGCACCACGCCGTTGCCTATGAGGCACATTTTGTCCGCGTGCAGAATGCCCGAAGGGATAAGGTGAAGGATGGTTTCTTCGCCTTGTACCTTGATGGTGTGTCCGGCATTGTTGCCGCCCTGAAAACGGACAATGGCCCGGCTTTGGGCGCTCAGCATGTCAACGATTTTGCCTTTGCCTTCGTCGCCCCACTGTGCGCCGATGATGACCGTATTCGCCATGATTTTACCTGCCTGAAACGCCGCCGCAGGGGGGCGTACTGTCATAAGGAAGCGTTACGCGCCCTCAGGCGCGATAAGTTACCGCCTTGTCAAACTGCCGAAAGCAGGACGCAAAGCCTTTCATGGTACCTATCTCGGATGCAAATGCAAGTCAAATGTCCCCAACGGCATACTACCGTACGCAGGGCATGGGGCAAGGGGACTGCGCCGGAAAATATGACGGCTTCCGGTTGCGGCCACCCGGGCGCTTTCCCGCATGCTTTGCAGGCATGGGCGGTCGTGGCCGCCGGGGCTGCGGACGGATCAGCTATGCCTTGTCGTCTTCGCCATCCCCTTTGAGAGGGTGGAACTTCAGAACGCGGCAGCGTTGCTCTGGGGCCTCTTTTTGCGGCGTCTCCAGCGAAAATTCGGGTGCAAGACCGGGCAATTGCGGGGCAAGGCCCTCGCGCCCCTGACTCTGACGCGACCAATGATAGTTGAAAAGCTGGTTTTTCCAGCGCTTGGCCTGAATCAGGGAAAAGATGAGCGTCGCCTCTTCCCATTTTTTTGTGGGCTCAAAGCGGCTGCTTACGGTGGCGTATTTGCTCCACAGCGACATCAGGGACGCTTCGTCGATCGTATCCAGTTGCTGCGCCAGCCGGGCAAGCAGTTTTTCCATATATCCTCCGCTGATAAGTGCAGGGCGCGCCGGGGGGCGCCAACCTGTCTTGTGAATCCTGGGCGACAAGGCAATGTAGGGCCTGACCTGTGTTTCGTCAACGCGCAGGCGGCGCTGTCCGAGCGGCAAAGCCCCCGGCGCGCCGCGCGGCAGGCTGATTTAGGCTGGTGGGGCGGTCTGTTCTGTGCTATGCAAAACCCTTACCTGACCGGCGAACATCTGGAGGCAAGCATGTCGGATCTCAAGGCCATGTACAGCACCGTCCGCAAGGACGCTTTTCCCGAAACCATGACCATCATTCTTGGCGACGAAAAACTCGTGTTCCAAAAACGCGTGTGGACGCTGGACGGCGAGGAAAAGGGCCTGCGCTACGGGGAAAACCCCGATCAGCCCGCAGCCCTCTACGCCCTGAAAGAAGGTTCCATTACTTGCGGCGGCCTCCAGTGGCGGGGTCCGGGGCACGGCATTGTTTCGGCCCTGACTGAAGAACAGATGATCCAGGCGGGCAAGCACCCCGGCAAGACCAATCTGACGGACGTGGATAACGGGGCCAATATCCTTCAGTATCTTGCAGACCGCCCGGCGGCCGTCATTCTGAAGCACAACAATCCCTGTGGCGCGGCCTGGAGCAAGGACGGCGTGGCCGCGGCTCTTGAAAAAGCCTTCTGGTGCGACCGTATCGCCGCCTTCGGCGGCGCGGTGGTCGTCAACCGCCCCTTTACCCGCGAGGCTGCGGAAATGGTGGCTGCCAACTATTTTGAGGTGGTGGCGGCTCCGGCCTTTGAAGAGGGCGCGGTGGAGATTCTTAAAAGCCGAAAAAATCTGCGCATTATGGAACTGCCCGGCCTGGGACGGCTTGAAGAGCTGACCTCGTCTGCCTTTCTGGACATCAAGAGCCTGTCGGACGGCGGCATTGTGGTGCAGAAATCTTTTGTGAACCGCGTTCTTTCCTGTGACGATTTTTTGCCTGCCACCGCCGTCACCAAGGACGGCCTTTCCGTGGCGGCGCGCGCGCCAAGCCCGGCGGAACTGGACGACCTGCGTTTTGCCTGGGCCGTTGAGGCGGGCGTGACCTCCAATTCCGTTATTTTTGTGCGCGACGGGGCCACCGTGGCTATCGGCACGGGTGAGCAGGATCGCGTGGGCTGCGTGGAGCTTGCCATACACAAGGCGCATACCAAATACGCGGACACCCTGGCTTTTCGCGAACTGGGCCTGACCCTTTACGAGTTGAAGCTCAAGGCTGCGGACGACAGCACCCTGGCGGAAAAGCTGGCCGACATCGAGCGGCGCACGCAGGAAACCCACGGCGGCCTCGCCGGTACGGCCCTGGTGTCTGACGGCTTTTTCCCCTTCCGCGACGGGGTGGATGTAGCCATTGCCCAGGGCGTCACGGCCATAGCCCAGCCCGGCGGGTCCATGCGCGATGCTGAAGTCATCATGGCCTGCAATGAGGCCGCTCC
>NZ_JBAIYR010000295.1:0-2987 GCF_036763145.1 Desulfovibrio sp. 1188_IL3213
GCCGCTGCGGGCGGCGATGGCGGCCCCGGCGATGGCGGCTCGGGACCGGAAACAGATGACTCATATCACACGCGGCTTATTGTCACAGGCGCTGAAAACAGCTTCTTCTCCTTCTACGCCGTGGATCAGGACGGCAATCTTGTTACGGACTCAAGCAGGATCGGCGATATCGAATTTCAAGGCGACAACACATATTTTTCCTTCGTGGGAGTTGCCACGGATAGCTCAATAGTTGTGGAACTTACCCCCGCCGGGCTTGCCGCGCTGGAGGACGGCACGCTGGCGTCGGACATGCTGCTTATTTCCGTTGACGGCACGACATATAAAATGCCGCTGCTCGTGGCCGGCGGCGCTGCTGGTCAGAACTACGATGCCGCCACCGAGGAGGAGCGCGCCCAGCTTGGCACTGACCTCAAGGCCGAATGGTACTCCACCGACTCCAAAACAGTAGCCGAAGACAAGATCACTCTTGGCGGCTCAAGCTACAATCAGGTGGATATTGACAAGCCCAACCCCAGCAACGGCCTCAACAGTATTGGCGTGCTCAATTCAACCATCGACATCGCCGCCTCAGACAGGGGCGAAGTCAGCATCACCGCCAACCACGACGCCGGTTCTGCTTACGGGCTTGCCACAGATGACAGCGGCTCGGCCTCCTCTTCCATTCGAGGCGGCTACGAAAGCTCCATAAATATCGCTGCTTATGCCAACGATCCCTCGGCTACGGCCTATGGTGTGTTTACCGATGCCAACCGGAGCAGCACCGCGGCTACGAACATTGAGGGCGGAAATGTTTCCATTGCGGCGCAAAGTACAGGGGTCGGAAGCTACGGCGTCCATGCGGGCAACAACTCCACCAATACCATCGACGCTATAGGGCAGGTAGACATCCAGGCCAGGGGTAACAACGCCACGGGTGTTTTTGCTGAAAACCATATACCCGGTGGGCATTCCACAAACCTCATTACCGGGAGCGAAGTTTCCATTACGGCCCAAACCCTTCAGACAGGCGATACGTACGGGATGTACAGCAATGCCGGACTCAACCAGGTTACCGCCGACACACAAGTCTCCGTGAGCGCTGACAATAAGGGAACCGGAACCGCCTGGGGCATGTACGCCAACTCCGACAGCTCCACGACTGCTGCGGGAAACAACGAGATCACCGGCCAGGACATCACGGTGGCAGCAACTGCGGCCAAAGGCGATGCCTACGCCATGTACGCAAGCAGTGACGAAAAGAGCACTGCCGGCAACATTTTGCACCTGGAAGGCGGAACTGCCAACATCAGTGCTGCCAGCAACTCCGCAACCGGCGGCTACAGCGCCCATGCCATGCAGGCAAACGATGCGCCCGACGGGCACAATAGCATTACCGGAAGCGGCACTGTGAACATTGCAGCCACCAGTACCGCAAAAACCGCCATTGGCATGTCCGCGGCTGCGGGCAGCAACAGCATCAGCACGACTGAGGGCAATGTAAACATCGACGCCCGTAACACCGGCACAAGCACCAGAGACAGCGCCACCGGCATGTCAGCCAACTCGGGAGAAAACAGCGTAGACGTCGGCAATGGCAATGTGACCGTGAACGCCACTGGCGGGGGCACCGCCGAGGGCATCTATGCCTTCAGCGGCGTAAATACCATCAAGGCCAATGGCGATGTGAATGTTAATACCAGCGGCTCCTCATACGCCGAGGGCATGTTCGCAACCAGTTCCGGCAAGAATACCATTACCGCCGAGAACGGCAATGTGACGCTGAACACCAACGCGGACTATGTTGCTACCGGCGTGGGCGCGTACGCATCCTCGACCAATGCCATAGACACTGGCAATGGCGATGTGAACGTCTCCACCAACTCTGCATACAGCGATGCCCAAGGCATGAACGCCGCCGGTAGCGGCAGCAACACCATCACCTCCGAAGGCGGCAACATAACCGTTACCGCCAAAGGATACATGACAGGCGACGCCGTGCGCGCAGCCTCTTCCGGCAGCAACACCATCACCACAAAGGACGGCGATGTAAACGTTACCGGCAACGCGAGCCACGCCGCTTCCGGCATGAACGCGAGCATATCCGGGACCAATGTCATCAATGCTGAAAATGGCGATGTGAACATCTCCGCCCACAGTGTATACGCCGACGGCAAAGGCATGAGTGCCGAGAGTGACGGCAGCAATACCATCAACGCTGATAACGGCAATGTGACCATCAGCGGCAGCGGAGCACAGCTCTCCTACGGCATGTATTCCGCGTTTTCAAGCAGCAATACCATCAACGCCGGCGGCGATGTGACTGTTATGGGCGACAGCAACACCGACAGCGGCGGCATGGCCGCCATCACGTCAGACAGCAGCAATATCATCAATGCAGGCGGCAACGTAGATGTTACCGGCAGCAGCTCGGGCGTGTACGCCGGCAGTTATGCCCAAAGCACCATCAATGCAGGCGGCAACGTGAATGTTACTGTCGAGGGAAGGGGAGGCTCTGGCGCGGCCCTTGGCGTAAGCAGCTCAGACCACGCCAACAATTCCATCAAAACCGGCAGTGGCCATGTAAACGTTACCGCCACAGGCAGCACCAGCAATACCGCCACAGCCATGTCTGCCATCAGCTACGCTGACGCCGTCATCAGCACAAAAACAGGTAATGTGACCCTGACCAGCAGCGACTACGGCATGTCCAGCGCGACATCCGGGCACAACACCATCACTACTGACAGCGGCAAGGTGAACATTGCCGCCGACAGCGTCCTCGATGGCTACGGCATGTATGCCACGACATCCGGGCGCAACGACATCATCACTGCAGGCAGCGATGTGACTGTTACCGCCAGCGGCAGCAACAGCAGCCAGGGCATGACCACCGAGTCCGGCTCCAACAGCATCACCACCTCCGCCACCGGCAATGTAACCGTTACCGCCGGCGGCAGCGGCACGGCCTACGGCATGCGCAGCTCCGGCGCTGGCGGCAATGCCAT
>NZ_JBAIYR010000296.1:0-2987 GCF_036763145.1 Desulfovibrio sp. 1188_IL3213
AGCGGCTTTGTCTGGCCCGCGCCCTGGCGCTGGAACCTGCCGTGCTGCTTCTTGATGAACCCACGGCTTCACTGGACGTTCACGCCACGGCGCAGATAGAAGCCCTTTTGCTGCGTCTTGCGGAGCAGTATCCGCTGGTGGTGGTCACACACCATCCGCAGCAGGCCGTGCGCCTGGGAGAACGGCTGATTGTGGTGGCCGATGGCTGCATACGGCAACAATTCGGGCGGGGCGGGATTGATGCCGCCACGCTGGGGCGGGTGCTGGCCCAGGCGCTCCCTGAAGTAACGGCGGACTCGCCACAGGCATCGCCACAGGCCTCATAGCAAAATCTGCCGGGCTGACAGCCGCCTTTGGCGCGCTTCAGGGGCATTGCGGCGTTGAACGCCTGCGGGATTTGCGCGGGCTTGCCCACGCCGCCAGCAGCAGATGCATATGGGTGCGCTGGCAAGCGCTGTAGTAACAATATTGAAAGTTTGAAAATATTCTTTTTTTCAGAAGCCCGGCCGCCGAGGGGGCGGACTGTATTGTGCAATACGGGTCAGCAGTGCCGCGCGGGACCCGGAGTGTCATCGCACGGCCCGGAAATGTGCCGGTAATTTTGCTGATAATTTTGAAATTGTCCGCTGTTCCCTTGACCTTGCCACCTGAAGCGCGGCATTGTCCTGATGGAGGCCGCATGGAACATCTTACTTTTTCCACCCTTGATCCCGCCTTTAACCTCGCGCTTGAAGAGGCGCTGTTTACGAAGCTTCCAGACGGGCATCCCGGATATTTTCTGCTTTGGCAGAACGGCCCTTCGGTCATTGTGGGCCGCCATCAATGTACTGTGGACGAGGTGAACGCCGATTTTATCCGGCGTGAAGGTCTGCCTGTCGTGCGCCGTATAACAGGCGGCGGGGCGGTATATCACGATACGGGCAATCTGAATTTTTCCTTTATTGAGCACGCCAACGGTCGCGATAAAGTGGATTTCCGGCGTTATCTTGAGCCTGTGTGCGCAGCCCTGGCCGATCTTGGCGTGCGTGCCGGCATTTCAGGCCGTAACGACGTGGAAACCGAAGGGCGCAAAATTTCCGGCAGCGGGCAGATGCTGCGCCGGGGCAAGGTGCTGCACCACGGCACGCTGCTTATTGATGTGAATTTTGACCGGCTGGTGGAAGCCCTGAACGTTGACCCGGAAAAGATGCGCTCCAAGGGCGTGGCGTCAGTGCGTTCACGGGTGGGCAATATTTCGGAATACTGGCAACCGGGCAGCACTACGGAAGCGCTTGTTGCGGCGCTGATCGGGCGGTGCGCCACGCGGCCCGGCAGTGTAGATGAAAACCTCATGGCCGAGGCGCACAGGCTTGCTGACGAAAAATACCGCCAGTGGAACTGGAATTACGGGGCCATGCCCAACTTTACCGAACGCAAGCGGCAGCGTTTTGACTGGGGCACGGTTGAACTGCGCCTCGATGTGAAGCAGGGGCGCATTGCTTCCTGCGCGATTTTGGGCGACTTTTTCTGCAATGCCGGGGAAGGCATTCAGGAATTGGAGCAAAGCCTCGCGGGTGCGCCCCGGGAACCGGAAGAGCTGGAGAAAATTTTGCGGCGGCTGGACATGGGCCGGTATTTCAGCGGTTGCGAAGCCGAAACCATGACGGCATTTTTCGCGAGCTGAGGAATTTTTCGCGCGCTGCGGCGTTTTTGTGGCTACGCCCGTTCCGCCCTGCGGCCAGAGCAATTTCACTTTGAAATTGCTCTGGCGGCTGCGTGAGCAGACGTTCGCTGCGGAGGCGTAAGCGCAGTTTATCTGCGCGGTTAAACGCCGAAGTGAGCGTGCCTTAAACTTTGAGAATGTATATTCTCAAAGTTAATCTGCTCTAGTCAGCGGGATACCGCCGCAAAACCTGCCTTGCGCGGGCAGCCGGTACGCACAATCCGGGGCCGGCCAGGCGGCCAAGGCTTTGCAGCCGGTCATTTCCGGGCATGCCGTGACTGTGCGGAATAGCAGTAATTTTTTTCACGCTCCTTGTGTCCGTTTTTTGCCGATGGTATCCTGCGGGCATATGTGCGTGGTGTTTGGTGTCCTTCGGGCGTCCCGGCCGGATTGCGGCGCGGCGCAACAAGTTTAACCACCAAGATCAAGGAGAAAGCATGTCAGACTTGCGTACCCCGCTGACCTCCTGGCATGAAGGCCAGGGGGCGAAGATGGCCCCCTTTGCAGGCTGGCTCATGCCCATTCAGTACGAGGGCATTCTTGCGGAACATCTCCATACCCGGAAACACGCCGGTATTTTTGACATTTGCCACATGGGAGAGTTTCGCATTGAAGGCCCTGGAGCCGCAGAGGCCCTGTCACGCGCCGTAAGCCACAATCTTGAAACCCTGGCCCCCGGCAAATGCCGCTACGGCTTTCTGCTCACCGACAAGGGCGGCGTTCTTGACGACGGCATCATCTACCGTTTCGGGCCTGATTCGTTCATGGCCGTGGTCAATGCCGCCTGCGCCCCCGGCGACCTGGCAACCCTGCGCGCCCGTCTGCCCGAAAACGTCAAGATCACCGACATTTCGGCAGAAACCGGCAAGGTTGACCTGCAAGGCCCGGATTCTCTGGACGTGCTTGAAAAAATCATGGGCGAAAACTTTCATGACCTCGGTTACTTTTCTTTCCGTGAAAGCACATGGCAGGGTGTGCCGGTGCTGGTGAGCCGCACGGGCTACACCGGCGAACTGGGCTATGAGCTGTATCTGCCCTCTGAAAAAACCGAAGCTTTCTGGAAGGCCCTGCTGGCCGATGAGCGCGTTAAGCCCATAGGTCTTGGCGCGCGCGACACCCTGCGCCTTGAGGCCGGTTTGCCGCTTTACGGACACGACCTTGACGAAGGGCATACTCCTGCCGAAGCCGGCATGGCCCGCATGATGACAAGCCAGGCCGAGTACGGGGGCAAGGAAGGGGCGCAGGCCGTTCGCGAAGTGCTTGTACCCCTGCAGATCGAAGGCCA
>NZ_JBAIYR010000297.1:0-2972 GCF_036763145.1 Desulfovibrio sp. 1188_IL3213
GGCAGCATCCAGGGCCGAGGGAACAGGAGAGGCCGCGTCAAAGGGCAGGGCGGAGGGCGCGCAGACATTCCAGCCGCCTTCGTGAAGTTCCAGGGGGCCGCGCCCTTCCCAAGGGCGGGCTGTGGAGCCTTTGCGCCCGGAATGCCCCAACTGGACAGCCACGGGCGTGGAAGAAAACGTGCCTATGAATTCCAGCATGCGTTTGTGCAGTGCTTCGTGCTCATCATTCCACAGGCCGAGGTCGCCAGGGGATATTCTGCCCTCGGGTTCCACGGCTGTGGCTTCGACAATGAGCAGCCCGGCGCCGGAAACAGCCAGATGGCCGTAGTGCATATGATGCCATTGGGTCGGACGCCCCTCATCAGCCGAATACTGATCCATCGGGGGGATGACGATGCGGTTGGCAAGTTCCAGCCCGCCGAGATTGATGGAAGAAAAAAGTGTGTTCATGCAGCCTCCTGCCTTTGCAGCCTCAAGGCCCGTATTTTATGTCTGCCCAGGCACGGGGATCTGGGGCAGAAAATTGTTATGGCGGCGCATCCTGAAAGGGATGCCATTTTTCTGATTATGCGCCTGAAGATGGCAGAGGGCAAGCGCGCCCGGCCATGTCGCCCGGCGTAATTTCTTTTGTACCTTGTATCTCCCGGTAATATAACGTACAAAAGTGCTTCAGGCTGTGCCATCATCAATGCCGCTCTGCCGGGTTCTTTTGGGTGAGAGTTCCCGCCACAGGTATGGGCATGTTGCCCTTGAGAATGTTTGTTCTCAAGTTTTTTGAGGTGCTCATCATGATGCTTAGAGCAGTTTACGAATGAAACGAGTCAACTGCTCTGCAAGGATTTTCCTGAAAATCCTTGCCACGAAATGCGAGCAGGCAGGCTTTTGCCTGCCGTAGGCAAGCATTTCAAGTGCTAAATGCTCTAGCAGCGCAGATATATTGCGTTTCTCTTCGTGGCGACCGCCTGCTTACTCACTCTTCGGGAGAGCTTTGCTGTAAATTTGTCCTGTGGGCGACAAAGAGATATGCGGTTGCGAGCGGCACTGCCGCCGCAATGTGCCAACATGGAGGCCGGTTTTACGGCAGCGTTTGGGGGCCATCGCAGAAGCAGGGGGAAAGGGGGCGCGCCTTTTCCCCCTGTCTTTATCTGGCTTACGGCGCAGCTCTTTTTCTACAAAAATTTGCCCCGGGCCGGGGCTGACGCCGTGCCGCACCCTACGGCTGAGGGCTGTTTCCATTTCTGCCGGAGCCGGTACAGTGGAACGGCTCCGGCAGAGACGTTTTTTAATTTTTGTCCGCCGCGTCCCTGGCAGCGCTCAAAGCCGCCTGCAAGCGGTTTTCATCTTCGTGCGACAGGGAAGACTGGATGACCTCTCCGCCGGAGCCGCGCAGCTCCGCCAGAACCTTGTCGGTAATTTCAGAATCCACCAGCACGAACAGGGCCGAAGAGCCGGGTTTGAGCTTTTCACCAAGCTGTTTCATGAAGTTATCGTTGATGCCCACATCGGTCAGCGCGCCGCCCACGGCTCCGGCGCCCGCGCCGACCACAAGGCCCAGCAGGGGGTTCAGAAAGATCAGGCCGATCAGCGCGCCCCAGAAACCGCCGCTCAGCGCGCCGGTTGCAGTAAGGTTGTAAAGCTGGTGCAGTTTGACCTTGCCGTCCTGCTTGCGGGTAACCACCACGGCGTCTTCAAGATCCACAAGGTAGTCTTTCTGCATTTTCAAAAATTTGATGCGTTCTTCACTGGCCTGCGTTTCACTGGGGTAGGCCACGACAATCAGTGTGCGCATGGGATCTCCTTGAGGTGCGGTATTGCTCGCAATGACGGACGCAATACCGATGGTTACAGGTAATGAATATCGCAAGCAATATGGCACGGGCCTTGTAAAATGACAATGCCATGAAGACCCCTTTGGCGGGGTCTTCATGGCAAAAAGTATGTTATTTCAGCTAGATTTTGTTTATCGGCAACTTTATATATTGAATGCCCGCCACGGGCGTTCCAAAGTCGCCCGCGCGCATATTGGCCTGGATGGAGGGCAGCAGCAGGGGCGGCACGGCCTTGCCTGTATCGTCCGCCCTGCGGCGTGAAACAAAGCTGTTTTTATCAATGCCCATGTGCAGGCGTTCATTTTTCAGTTTTTGTTCGCCCACGGTGCTCATGCACTCGGGACCGCGCTTGCCCGCAGGGGGATAGTCGTGCCCTACGTATATGCGGTAATGGTCCGGCAGGGCAAAGAGCTTGCGTGAAGATTCGTAGGAGTCTTCGGGGCTGCCGCCCGGAAAATCGCAACGGCCGGAACCCACATCAGGCAGAAAGATGGTGTCGCCTACAAAGGCGGTATCTTCAATAATGTAGGTGGTGTCGGCCGGAGTGTGTCCGGGCGTGTGGATCATTTTGGCCTTGAGGTCGCCTATGGTAAAGGTTTCGTCATTTTCAAAAAGATGGTCAAAGTCCGCGCCGTCGGCCGGGGTATCGTTGCCTGTCTGGAAAATGGGAACCCAGGTGGCGATGATGTTCAGCATGTGCTTGCTGATGGCGATCTTGCCGCCCAGTTTTTCCTTGAGGTACCGGGCGGCGGTAATGTGGTCGGCATGAATGTGGGTTTCGAGTATCCACTCTACCGTAAGCTCTTTCTGCCTTATAAAGGTAATGACCGTATCGGCGGATGTTGTGCCGGTGCGGCTTGAGGGCATATCATAGTCCAGTACGCTGTCGATGATGGCGCAGCGCCGCTGGCTGTCTGTATCTGACCAGACCACATAGGTCCAGGTTGCGGTAACGGGGTCAAAAAATCCGCGCACATTGGGGGCAGTCATAATAGTCTCCTTGGCGTCGGTTGCGCCTTGCGGCGCTGTATGGTTGGAATCGGCCCAACCGTGAAGTTCCGGCATGTGGGGCTTTGATCCGGCGCGGCAGCCTGGGGCGGCCTTGGCCGGGCCGGTGTTTTGCCGGGCATGCCACGGTTGCTG
>NZ_JBAIYR010000298.1:0-2970 GCF_036763145.1 Desulfovibrio sp. 1188_IL3213
CTCTTCCGATCTAAGCTGCGTTTTCACCTGCGGAGGCGAACGCCTATGGTTGCGTTCGCTAGCCTGCCATACGGCCTGCGGCACTCCACCTGCGGCCTGCGCGGTTGCCGCCTGCCACAGGCAGACAAGGGCCAGGACAAGCACTACGCCCCACAATGCGGCCAGGGCCGGAGCTTTCTTGCGCCCCATGCCGTCTGCCGCCCGAGAAATAGATGCCGCCTGTGAAATCATGCCTGCCTCCGTGACACTGGACCATTTGACACGCAAAATAGCCGCTTAACGGTGAGCAAAGCTCACCTGTTCATATTTCGTAATCAGGCCTTGCCTGCAGACTCTTGCAAAACAGATCACTCATTTCATCCGCTACCGCGTTAGCTGCGCTTGAGCTGTACAGCGATGCCCAGCATGGAGTCCGACGTCTGGATGGACTTGGAGTTCACCTCATACGCGCGCTGCCCCACGATCATGTTGACCATTTCGTCCACCACTTCCACGTTGGACATTTCCAGAAAGCCCTGCGCCAGGGTCCCTACGTTATCGGTTCCGGGAATCCCTTCCACCGCCTCGCCCGAAGCTTCGGTGGGCGTGAACAGGTTGCGCCCGCGCGCATCCAGGCCGGCATAGTTGATGAAGGTATACAGCGGAATTTCCGCTCCGCCGATTTCCTGTCCCTGGGCGTCGAGGGCGGCGATATGACCGGAAGACGATATGGAAATATTCTTTGTTTCCGGCGGCACGGCAAATTCCGGCTGCAGGATGTAGCCATTGGCCGTGACCACCACGCCGTCCTGATTCAATTTGAAGGAACCGGCGCGGGTGTACATGAGTTCGCCGTTCACATCGACCTGAAAAAAACCGTCGCCTTCAATGGCCACGTCCAGCGTATTGCCGGTATTCTGAAAATCGCCCTGCGTAAAAAACTTGTGTACGGCCGTGGGACGTGTGCCCATGCCCACCTGGATACCCACGGGCAAACGGTTGTCGCCCTCGGTGATGGACCCGGCCATGCGCATGGTCTGGTACATGAGGTCTTCAAACTCGGCGCGGCTTTTCTTGAAGCCCGTGGTATTGACGTTAGCCAGGTTGTTGGAAATAACGTCAATATTGAGTTGCTGTGCCACCATGCCGGTGGCCCCAGTCCAAAGGGAACGCATCATAAAGGTTTCTCCTTGTTCCAGCGGCAGACCTGGAGCGGATCCGTTGTATCCGTAGCCAGCGCTTCAATGCGCCGACGCGGTTTTTTAAAGCTTCATACGATTAAAATACATTTCAGTCAGTTATACAGCCATTACCGAGACTCTGAACCGGCAGTCGCACTGTGTTTGCGCCTTCGTGACAGACGCCTGCACGAGCCGCTGCCAGAGCAATTTCAAAGTGAAACGGTTCTAGCCCTGACGCCGCCCGACTTTTTCGGTTGCGGCGCGATCCAGCGTGTCCGAGGTCTGCATGACTTTCTGGTAGGCTTCGAACTGGCGCTGCACCTCGATCATGTTGACCATTTCCGGCACGACTTCCACGTTGGCGGCTTCGGTAAAGCCCTGCTCGATGCGGCCGCCCTCCAGATAGGCGTTGCCCTCGGCCACGGCCACGTTTTCACGCGGACGGTAAAGGTTGTTGCCCATTTTTTCGAGATTTTGCGGATTGTCCACGTTGACCAGCGCGATCTGCCCCAACACGTCGTTGTCAGCAATGACCTGCCCGTCGCCGCTTATCTGGATGTGGCGCACGCCTTGCGGGATAACAATGTTTCCACCGCCCTGGGCCTGAAGGGGATAGCCCTGAGGGGTCATTATTGTGCCGTTTTCCGACAGCACAAAGGCTCCGTTGCGCGTAAGAAAATCTCCGGTGGGTGTGGCAACGCGAAAAAAGGCATTTTCTCCGTTGATTGCCATGTCCAGAGGATTCCCCGAATACTGCATGGACCCTTGGGCAAAATCTATCTTGGATACGGCAAGGCGCACCCGCGAGGCGTTAAGCGGCTCGGGAAAAAGCGGCTTGGACTGAAGATTCATGAGTGGCTCACGAATCTCGTCAAAGGCGTAGGTTATCATGGTGTCCTTAAAGGCCACGGTATCGCGTTTGTAGCCGCGCGTATTGGCATTCGCCAAATTATTGGCGATGAAATTCATGCGGTGTTCTGTGGTGAGTGCGGCAAAAAGACCGCTAAACATGCCGGCTTGCATGTGCTTCTCCTTGGTTGGCGGGCGCGCTGATGCGGATGCGCGGCCATCGTCTCCTTGGGCCTGCGGCCCCATGCCCGAATTTATGCAAAGTGCGGGCCAAAAAAAGCCCCCGCACAAAGCAGGGGCCATCTGGCATAAGGATGTTTTTACCGATACTGCGCAAAAAGAAAAACAAAACAGGCCGTTTTTTAAAAAACCGCGCCCGCCCAGGCATGATGGGACTCAATAGAGCATTCAGAGCATTTCAATTTTGAAAATAGACATTCTCAAAGTTAACGGGGCGCTCGCTCCGATGCTTAGATGCGCAAGCAATTAGGACAGTTAACACTTGAAATGCTCGCTTACGGCAGGCAAAATCCTGCCTTCTCGCATTTCGTGGCAAGGATTTTCAAGAAAATCCTTGCAGAGTAACTAATTTCATTCGCCAACTGCTCTAGCCTTGTTCTCTTCAGTCGTAAGCCCTTCGGGCAACGGCTGAAGCTGCGCTTGCACCTTAGCGGCGGGCGACTGATTGCTTTTCGTGGCAAGGATTTCCTGAAACCCCTTGCAGCGCGGTTAACTCATTTCATTCGCCAACTGCTCTGGAGCCGGATTTGCTTGAGCCGGGCTGGAGCCGGGCTGGGCAGGACAGATTTGATAAAGCCGGACTCGCTGATGGCGTTGCGCGGCGCGGAGGGAGATCACCGAGCAACGCGAGGAAGCTCCCGCAGCAGAGGCCGCGCAGCCCTCGCAAGCTCGGGACAGTTGAAAACCTCCGGGGTGGTCCGGGGGGAGTGCAGAGGGGGCA
>NZ_JBAIYR010000299.1:0-2954 GCF_036763145.1 Desulfovibrio sp. 1188_IL3213
GGGATGGTTCCGTTGCCGGGCAGGGCCACGCCGATGGTTTCGGCCAGACAGTTCATGGAGGTGGCGGTAAACATGCCCGCACAGGCTCCGCAGCCGGGGCAGGCGCGCTCGGCCATGTACTCCAGTTCCTCTTCGCTCATGGCTCCGCTGCGCACCTTGCCCACGGCCTCAAAAACCGTGATCAGGTCGCCGCGTTGGCGCGGGCCGATATTGCCGGGCAGCATGGGACCACCGGAAACCATGACCGAAGGTATATTAAGGCGCATCATAGCCATGAGCATGCCCGGCACACACTTGTCGCAGTTAGGTATGAAAACCAGGGCGTCAAAGGCGTGGGCGCGGGCCATAATCTCCACAGAATCGGCAATAAACTCGCGCGAGGGCAATGAAAAACGCATGCCTTCATGGTTCATGGCAAGACCGTCGCAGACGGCTATGGCCGGAAACTGCAAAGGCGTTCCTCCAGCCATGCGCACTCCGGCTTTTACCGCGTCTGCAAGAGCATTGAGATGTAGATGGCCCGGCACAACCTCGCTGGCCGCATTGACCACGCCTACCAGCGGGCGGTCCATTTCTTCCCTGGTCAGGCCCAGGGCATAAAGCAGGGAACGGTGGGGGGCTTTTTCAAGGCCGGACTTCATTTTTTTGCTGCGGCTCTCATCCATGACGGCATCCTTGCGTTATAATAGCGGGTCTTCCCGCAGCCATGCGCGGCGCGGGCAATTTTTTTATGGTAAGGCAAAAGACCGCGTGCGTAAATACGCGCCCGGCAAGGCCGGGCGGGCGGCATGCACAGCCCGGCGATAACGCGCCAGATTTTTTTTCGCTGAAAGCCCGCGCGCTCTTGAGAGCCGAGGGGAAGTGAGCTAGTTTCCGTGCATGCAAAGCTCCACTCCCACCCTGGCGCGCCGCTATACCTTCAAGCTTCTGGCCAATATCGCCACCGTGCCCGTTTATCTGGTCATGGAGGCCATACTGCCGCGCGCTCTGGGACCGCAAATGTACGGCAACTACAGCTTTGCCACCAACCTGTTCCAGCAGCTCACCGGCTTTCTGGATATGGGAACCTCCACCTGCTTTTACAACGCCCTGTCGCGCAGGCAGAACGAAACCGGACTTGCGACCTTTTACGCCCGCGTAACGGTGCTTGTGATGGGCATTATTCTGCTGGCGGCCCTGGCCTTGCAGGCCCCTCTTCTGGGCGACCTGCTCATGCCTGATGTACCCTTGTGGCTGGCCCCCCTGGCGGCTCTCTGGGCCTTTCTTACCTGGTGGGGGCGGGTGCTGCGCTCAATGAACGACGCCGTGGGAGCCACGGTGGCGTCCGAAATGGTGCGCACAGTCGTCTCACTTTTTATGGTGGCCCTGCTGGGCCTCATGTTCTGGCAGGACTGGCTGAACATACACACGCTTTTTGCCCAGCAGTACCTCATGCTCGGCCTTATGGCCCTCGGCTACTGGCTTGTAACGCGCCGCCACTGGCGCAGCCGCGACGTGGCCGTGCGCTTCAGGTTGCCCGCAGGACAGGGCAAGGCGTACAGCCGCGAATTCTTCACTTACAGCCATCCGCTTTTTGTGCAGGCGCTGCTTTCCTTTTTGCTGCTCACGGCCGAACGCTGGCTTTTGCAGTGGTTTGACGGC
Source organism: Desulfovibrio sp. 1188_IL3213 (assembly GCF_036763145.1). Lineage (NCBI taxonomy): Bacteria > Pseudomonadati > Thermodesulfobacteriota > Desulfovibrionia > Desulfovibrionales > Desulfovibrionaceae > Desulfovibrio > Desulfovibrio sp. 1188_IL3213. The sequence goes on from NZ_JBAIYR010000299.1 coordinate 1,642, forward strand.
AGCGTACAGCAGGGCTTTTTTGCGCTGTCGCAAAAAGTCAGCATGGCCTGCTTTTTATTCGTTTCTGCCATGACGCCCCTGATCATGCGCGAACTGTCCATTGCCTGGGGACACAATGACCGCGAAGCCATGGGCCGCCTGCTTACGCGCTTTGCCCCCCTGCTTTACGTGGTTGCGGCCTATTTTTCCTGTTTTACGCTTATGGAAGGCTCGGCCCTGGTGGATTTTTTCGGCGGCGCGGAATTTGCCGCCGCCACCCTGCCCGTGCAGATCATGGCCCTGTACCCCCTGCATCAGGCATACGGCCAGTTGGCGGGATCGGTCTTTCATGCCACGGGGCGTACGCGCGTGCTGCGCAACATGGCGGCCCTCGAGTGCGTTTACGGCTTTACCGCCGCCTGGTTTCTGCTGGCCCCGCCGGAGTATATGGGCCTGAACCTCGGCGCGGTGGGGCTGGCCCTGAAAACTGTGGCGGTGCAGATCATTACCGTCAACGTCTACCTGTGGCTGGCATCGCGCTTTCTGCCTCTGAGCTTCTGGCGCAACGTGGCCCACCAGATATGGAGTCTGGCCGTGCTGCTGGGCCTGGCCTGGCTTTGCCGCGAAGGTACGCTCATGGCCGGTCTGGGCGATATGGACACGTTTTCGCGCTTTTTCATCTCCGGCGTACTGTACAGCGTGGGAACGGTGTTGCTCTGCCTGAGTCTGCCCGCGCTGCTCGGCCTGTCGCGGCAAGACCTGCGCGAACTTGTGGCACGCTTTAAAAAATCCCGTCAAAAGACCGCCTGAGCAGGCTGAAACTTTTCGCACTGCTGAAATTTTTTGCACTGCGGCCTGGCGGTAGCGTCTGGCCCGCACGGTCACGCAGCATAGTCCGCAAAGATCCGCCCTGCGCGGCAAAGGCCCCACTGCAAGCAGTGGGGCCTTTGCTGTCATACCGGGCCGGAGCACGGTCAGGTCGGGGCAAAAGGACAGAGAATACGGCTACGCGCCTGAACGCAAACCCGCGATGAGGGTTTCAAGGTCGCGAGCCTGACGCGCCAGATCCGCGATGGCGGCCGTACACTGGCTCATGGCCTGATCAGTGGCTGTGGCAATGTCGCTGATGGAGCTGATGGCCCGGTTGATTTCCTCAGAGGTTGCGGACTGCTCCTCAGCCGCTGTGGCAATGGAGTGTACCTGGTCACCGGCGCTTTCCACCATATGCACAACCTGGGCAATGGCCGCGCCGGAGCGCTGGGCCAGATCCGTAGCCTCACCCACGCGCTTGCCCGCGGCTTCCATCTGGCTTACGGCCGCCGTTGTACCCTGCT
>NZ_JBAIYR010000300.1:0-2943 GCF_036763145.1 Desulfovibrio sp. 1188_IL3213
CCGCCGCATTGCCGAGGCCGAGGAACAGAGCGCGGCGGCCCGCGAGCAAAGCAGGCTGGCCGCGGAAGCTACAGAAGAGGCCAATGCCGCCAAGGGCAAAGCAGAGGAAAGCCAAAGGGCCATTCTGCTGACGGCCGAAAACATCGAGGGCGTGACCGCCCGGCTGTATACGGCTACCGAGGAACTTTCGGCCCAGATTCAGGAATCCACCAGAGGAACCGACATCCAGCGGGAGCGCGTGGCTACTTCTGCCACAGCCATGGAAGAAATGAACTCCACCGTGCTTGAAGTGGCGCGCAATGCGGGGGTTGCGGCTGACGGGTCCAATCTTGCCCGGGAAAACGCTCTTCTGGGCGAATCGATCGTCCGCCAGTCAGTGGAATCCATCAGCATCGTGCAGACAGATGCCCAGCGCCTCAAAGGTTATATGGAATCATTGGGAGAAAGGGCGGAAAGCATCGGGGCCATCATGACGGTCATTTCAGACATCGCGGACCAGACCAACCTGCTGGCTCTCAACGCGGCCATTGAAGCGGCCCGCGCCGGAGAGGCCGGGCGCGGCTTTGCCGTGGTGGCCGATGAGGTGCGCAAGCTTGCCGAAAGCACCATGAACGCCACAAAAGAAGTGGGAGATGCCATCAGCGGCATACAGCAGGGAACCAGAGACAGCATCAGCGCGGTGGAACAGACCTCCAGCGAACTGAACGACACGGCCGCACTTGTGGAAAAATCAGGCCAGTCGCTGGTGGAGATTGTGGAAAATGTCGCCGCTGTGGCGGATCAGGTGCGCAATATCGCCGCAGCGGCTGAAGAACAGTCCGCGGCCAGTGAAGAGATCACCCGCGCCCTGGACGAAATAAACCGCATGGCCGACGAGGGAGCCACAGCCATGCACATGTGCGCCCAGGCAGTGGTGGAACTTTCCGAACAGACTGACGGGCTAAAAAATCTGGTTGTCGACCTGCGCGCCCAATAACCGTCCGCCGCAAGACCACTTGGAGAAGCGCGTATGCACATTGTATCTGTAGGAATGACTCCGACCCAGATCCGCCAACTGGAACAGGCCCTGCCCGGCGATACTATCACCCATCATTCCTGCGAAGAAGCCGCCCTGGACGCGATTCTCGCTTGGCCGCCCCGAGCTGTTCTGTATTCCCCCGCCGGCGACCCGGCGGGGGAGTACAGGTATGCTTTTCTGCGGCGCCTTTCTGAACTCGAACTGTCGTCAAGGCCGCCCGTCATCGTTCTGTCGGACCACAGCTCTCTTCTTGATAAGGAGGCTGCCTTCAGCGCGGGAGCCTACGATTATCTTACGCAGCCCGTCGCCAACAGAGAGCTTGCCACACGTGTGGCAGCCACTCTGGGCCAATGCCGCACCGAAGAGGCTCTTTTGCACCTGAGCGCCCACATGTCTTATTCCAGAAATATCTTTCTGAAAGGCATGGCAACCCTGACCGCCATGAAAGACCCGGATACCGGCGGGCATATCCTGCGCGTGGCCCGCTATATGAAGGTGCTGCTGGAAGACATCGCCATACAGATGCATGCCCTTGTCCCTCTGACCGAGCAGGATATAAAAGAAATAAGCAAGGCCGCAATTTTGCACGATATCGGCAAGGTACACATCCCCGATGCCATATTGCAGAAGCCCGGCCCCCTGACAGCCGAAGAGTTCGATACCATCAAAACCCATACGCTGCACGGCGGCAAACTGATCCACAGCCTCCGGCATATTTTCGATTCCCGTTTTCTTCAGTTCGCGGAAGAAATCGCACGCACGCATCACGAGCGATGGGACGGATCCGGCTATCCCCTGCGCCTGCAGGGCGCCGACATCCCCTTCGTCGGGCGGCTCATGGCGGTGGTCGATGTATACGACGCCACCAGATTCGCCCGCGTATACAAGAGCGCGTGGCCCCATTCCATATCTACCCAGTACATTATGGACAACAAAGGTGTGCTCTTTGACCCGGTTGTGACCGAATGTTTTTACAAAAAGCGAGAAACATTTAAAAACATTTCAACGTCTTTTCAAAAAACCGGCTCCATCTTCTTTTCCTGAATCCGGGGCGGTAGACGGGCAGCAACACTGTGCGGCCTGCCCGGGGCCACCGGGCGCACTCCCCTGCATACCGGAAGGCCCATATGCCCCGCCGCCCCGCCCCCTGTGCGAAGCCACGAATTCGCACAGGGGGACCTCCACAGGGGCAACACAATACGCTGTCAAAATTTCCCCTGTTCCCGCATACGCTGCGCTTGCCTCTTGCTCGCCGCTTTTTTATGACACGCCCCGCCGCAGGCTCATGCCACGGCGCGCAGGGCATATCCTCTTTGCCGGGCCGTATTTTCCAGCTTGGCCCCTAATTTGCAATTAGTCAGTGTGCTGTCAAACATACGGCACAACGGCAATAACGGGCGGCGCAATCGTCGCCAGTCATAAGGAAAGGCCATGCAGGTAAAGACGTTCACCGGCGCCGCATCGCAGGAGATTCTGGCAAGAATCAAGGCCGAAATGGGGCCAGACGCCGTCATCCTGGGCAACCGCACCTACCGCAAAAACGGTGAGGTCTGCCATGAAATCACGGCGGGGATGGAGCGCTCCCAGTCCGGCAACGGCGCGCCCGTCAGTGGGGTTCCCGGCGGCTGGGGCGAATGGCACAAGGAGTGGCAGCAGATCAAGGATCAGCTTTTCGCCCTCATGAAGCCCGCCATTCAACTGGAGCGCCTCACCCCCCGTCAGCGCGTCGCCCTTGAGTATCTTCAGCGCGAGGGTATTTCCGACGCGGTGGCCGTGGATCTCTATCAGCGGCTGGTGTCGCAGCCCGGCGCGTCGGTGCTGGAATGCCTGTGCGGCATGGTTCCGGTCAAGGGCTGGGGTCCGGCGTACTGGGAGCAGCGGCTGCACCTGATGGCGGGGCCGTTCGGCTTCGGCAAAACCACTAC
>NZ_JBAIYR010000301.1:0-2943 GCF_036763145.1 Desulfovibrio sp. 1188_IL3213
GTGCGTCATGGCGGCAGCCATGCCCAGGTGGGCGCTGCCTGGGCCGTGGCCGAAACAGGCAACTACGCTGTGGCCCAGGGCGTCATGATGCATGTCTGGTGGCCTTGGGAACTGCCCGCAGGGCGGGGCATCTGCGCGCTGCCGTTTTTTGTGATGTATGCCGACAAAAGAGTCAGACATGACGCTTGCGTCAGTCTGGAAGAAAGGTATGACGACCTGCTGGGCCGTTATGGGCACAGTGAGGCGGCGCGAGAAGGTATTTTCGCCGCCTTCCGCCAGGGAAAAAATATTGAAAGCGCTCTTTCGGAGCAACTGGGATGGACACTGTATGAAGATTCTTTTGATTGCGGGCGGCTGGTCTCCTGAACGGCAGGTATCATTGAACGGCGCACGGGCCATGGTTCCTGCCCTGGAAGCGCGTGGTCATGAAGTGACTTTTTTTGATCTGCTGGCCGATTTTGACGGCCTGTTGGCCGCCGCCGATCAGCATGATTTTGCCCTCATCAACCTGCACGGGGCTCCGGGCGAAGACGGGCTGGTGCAGGCCATGCTGGACCGGGTGGGCTGCCCCTACCAGGGGTCCGGCCCCGCAGGCTCTTTTCTGGCGCTCAACAAATGCGCTGCAAAGCAGGTTTTCCGCAGGGCCGGTCTGCCCACGGCGGATTGGGACTTTGTTCCCGCGCTGCCCGAAAAAGACTGGCAGCCCCGCCTGCCGTACCCTCTGTTTGTCAAAAGCAACACGGGCGGCTCGTCGCTGCGCCTTGGGCGCGCGGCCAACCGTGAGCAACTTGACCAGATCATGGGCCAGATATTTGCTGCGGGCGAAGAAGTCATTATGGAACCGGTCTTGCCGGGCCGTGAGGTGACGTGCGGCATTTTGGGCGAAGAACCCTTGCCTCCCATTCTTATCGAGCCGGTAGCAGGGGATTTTTTCAATTATGAAAGCAAGTACGAGCAGGACGGCGCGCGTGAGATATGCCCGGCCCCCATTGGTGACGAACTGACCGCGCGTGTGCAGGATCTGACCCTTGCCGCGCACAGGGCGCTCGGCCTCAGGGGCTACAGCAGGGCGGACTTTATTCTCGGGCCGGACGACAGCCTTACCCTGCTGGAGGTCAATACCCTGCCCGGCATGACCGCGACCAGCCTTGTGCCGCGTGAGGCCAGGACCATTGGTCTTGATTTCGGCCAGTTGCTTGAGCGCCTTATGGAGCTTGGGCTGGCCGACTGCGGAAAAAAGTCGCAATAACACAGCCCTGAAGGGCATTTGCAGGCCCGCACCTCCTCTCCATCCCGTCACGGAAAACATGGCGGGCCGGAGAGTTTTTTTGCAGGCACGCCACAGGCCGGAATCCGCTTTTCACGGATACCTTGCACCGTCAAAATGATGCGGATGTCCATCCGCACCTCGCGCGCATGACCATGCAAATGGCCTGCCCGCCCCCTGTTTTCGGCCCGCTCCGGCGCATGACAGCAAGGTTCACATTCAGCCATTCCGTTGCGCCCGGGGCGTAACAGTCTGCCACCCAACAACGACGGTCCCATGTCTGAGAAAAACAATTCGGCTGGTCATCTGGCGGCCCTGCTTTGCATCCTTGTCTGGGGAGCCACGTTCATTTCCACCAAGATACTGCTGCGCGATTTCAGTCCTGTTGAAATCCTTTTTTTCCGGTTCAGCCTGGGGTTTGCGGCCCTGTGGCTGGCCTGCCCCCGCGCCTTGTGGCTGAAGGATAAAAAACAGGAATGGCTTTTCGCAGGGGCGGGGCTTGCGGGCGTGACGCTCTATTTTTTGCTTGAAAATATTGCCCTTACCTACACGTTTGCCTCCAATGTGGGCGTTATTGTGGCTGTTTCGCCGTTTTTCACGGCCTTGCTGTCGTTCTGGCTGCTGGCTGCCGAAAAGCCGGGGTTGAATTTCTTTCTGGGCTTTGCGGCGGCCATTCTGGGCATAGGGCTGATCAGCTTCAGCGGGAGCACCGGTCTGCAGCTTAACCCCCTGGGCGACCTGCTGGCGGTGCTGGCCGGGCTTGCGTGGTCGTTTTATTCCATCCTGACGCGCAAGATTCTGGCCTTTGGCTATAACAGTCTTCAGGTGACGCGGCGCTGCTTTTTTTACGGGCTGCTTTTCATGCTTCCTTGTCTGCCCTTCATGAGCTTTCACTGGGGGCTGGAGCGTTTTGCCAAGGCCGTGAACTGGGGAAATATGGCTTTTCTTGGGCTTGGAGCCTCGGCCTTGTGCTTTGTGGCGTGGACATTTGCCATCAAGCGCCTGGGCGCGGTGCAGAGCAGCGTCTACATTTATCTGGTCCCCGTGGTGACGGTTGTCACTGCCGCGCTTATCCTTGACGAGCGTATCACCTGGATGGCCGGGCTGGGTACGGTGCTGACGCTGGCTGGTCTGGCGCTCTCGGAGATGCGGCAGTTTCGCCTCTGGAAAAAAGCCGGTTCTCTGCGGCGTTGATGCACGGCAAACGGGCCGCCCCAAAAGGGCGGCCCGCAGTTTATTGTCGCGCCATATGCCTATGCCTGTTCTGTTTTCCAGCAATAGGGAATGGACGGATCGTCCATTGGCAGGCGTTGTCCTTCGGCGGGGTCGTGAGGAATATCCGCGCAGTTGCAGATAAGCGCCGGGCTATTGTCCATTGCGGCAAAGCCGTACCACACGCCCGTGGGAATACGCAGGAGAAAATAGTTTTCCGGCCTGCCCAGGGCCAGTTCGCACACAACGTCCCTGGTGGGGGAATCCGGTCGACCGTCGTAGAGCACAATGCGCAGCAGCCCTGCGGGTACGGCAAAATGCTGCACCTGCCGGGTGTGGCACTTCCATGCCTTGACGTGGCCGGGCAGCACTTCAGAGAAGTATATTTCGCCGAAGCCCCTGCTGAAGTCCGGCAGCAGGGCGGAACCGGGGCGCAGCATGTGCAGCACCGGCCCGCCGGGCGT
>NZ_JBAIYR010000302.1:0-2942 GCF_036763145.1 Desulfovibrio sp. 1188_IL3213
CCTCGGCCGCACCCGCGGAAAAACGTCCCATCTACCTTGGCTACAGCGGCGCGGCCGTGTATGCCGGTATTGCCTGTGGCCCGCCCGTGGCGGGCTTTGTGGCGGGCTGGCTTGGCTGGCGCTGGCTTTTCTGGGGCAATGCCCTCACCTCTGTGGTCGTTCTGCTGCTCATGAAGTATTTCGTCAAACTGGACTGGCGTACCGCCAAGGGACGCCCCTTTGACTGGACAGGCTGCTTTATTTACGGGCTTGCCATGACGGCGCTTACCTTCGGCTCCTCGGAACTGGCCGCATATCCTGTTATGGCGGGCTGTCTGCTCGGCGCGTTTCTGGTGCTTATGGTCATTTTCTGCATCAAGGAGCTGCGCAGCGAGTTTCCCATCCTTGATATCCGCATGCTGGCCCGCAACCGGGTTTTTGCCCTTTCTTCCCTGGCGGCCTTTATCAATTACAGTTCTTTTTTCGGCATACTTTTTTTCTTCAGCCTGTATTTGCAGTTCGGCCTTGGCATGACGGTGCAGCAGGCCGGAATGTTTCTTGCCCTTCAGTCGGTGGTACAGGCGCTGACAACTCCCGTGGCCGCCCGCCTGTGCCTTAAATTCAACCCCGGCCATGTGAGCGCCGTCGGGGTGGGGCTGTGCGGCCTGGGGCTGCTGGTTTCGGCCTTTCTTGAGGTGCATTCGCCCATCGGCGTGCTCCTTGCGGCTCAGGGGCTGCTCGGCGTGGGTATAAGTCTTTTTGCCCTGCCCAATACCACCATTATTCTGGAAAGCGCCGGCCCGACACATGTGGGGCAGGCATCGGGGCTTACCGGGGCGGTGCGTACCGCCGGGCAGCTTGTGAACATGGCGGTCATCACCCTGACCCTCGGCTTTTTCCTCGGTGACAGGCCCGCAGGGCCTGATACGGTGGATGCCTTCATGAAAAGCATGCATCTGGATCTTGTGGTTTTTGGTGTGCTCAACCTGCTGGCTGTGGGCTGCGTGCTTGCCCGCAACCGTAACTGAGGCAGCACGGCTTTGCCTCAGCCGCATCCGTAACCCGTTTGCGGGAATAATGGCGGTGTGCGACGGCGCAGCGGCATGGCGGTTTTGTCTTCTCCGCAGGGGCCGGACTGAGAGCGGCTTGCGACCAATCTGTGACCAGGAGTTTGCCCCCGGCGGCTGCGCGTGGCCGGAAGGCTCTTTGTGCTGCGAGATTTCAGGGAAAAAATGCCCTGGAATTTTCCGGGACAGTAAAGTCTAAAGTTTTTTCAGGCCCGTCCGAACAGACAGCAAGGACGGATACATGCATGCCCGACGCCAATTCCGCAAAACTGCGCATGATGCTTCAGGGGTACGAGCAGCAACTGCTGGCTGCCCGGCGTCTTGCGCGTTTTCGCGTGCGCAGGCGACTTGCCCAGGGTGAAGACCCGAATGACCCGGACCCTGTCGCCCACAGGAAGGCCTGTGTGGAAAAGGTCGCCCGTGAGCTGTACGAAACGCTGATATTCACCGGCAGCGACAACCCTGTGGTGGAAAATATCCGCAAGGAATTGGGCAAGGAAGTGGGGCAAGAGGTGGTTTTCACCTATCCGCCCGGCCAGCGGCTTCATATTGTGGGCGAGGGGCCGGACGGCATGGAACCTTTGTCGGAAGACGTACAGCGTACAACCCGGCATGCCCTGTGGCGCATCATTCGTGAACAGGTGGACAAAAGCATGCTGGAAGAGCCGCCGCGCGGCACTGATCAGCGCGGCTGATTACACGAAGCGGCCCGGACGTGCCGCCAGTGGAGCAGGATATGGAAATAAAAAATACGCCAAACAGTTTTTTTGATCCCTATGCGGCCGGTCTGGAAAAAAATGCTGCAGCCAGGGCCGATGCGCGTGCAAGGGCGCGCGCAGGAGCCGTGGGCGAAGATGCGGCTCAGGGAGACACGGTCAGCGTTTCGCAGGATGCCCTGCTCATGACCGAGGCCCGTCGCGCGGCCCAGAGCGCTCCCGACGTGCGTGCCGAAAAGGTCGAATCCCTGCGCATTCAGGTTGCCAACGGCACCTACAAGCCCGATAGCCGCCTTATTGCAGCCAGCCTTGTTCGCGAAGAACCGGGCCTGTTCCGCATTTAGAGCAGATTTACCTTAAAGTTACTCCGGCGTTGTCCGGGCAGACGCTCGTCATAAAGGCGCAAGCGCGGCTTTAGACAGTGTCGTCACGAGCGCCTTTCCCGGTATCTCTGCGTCGAACTTCGCCTTTTATTCCGGTCGAGTACCATAAGAGTACACTCCTGCATAAAAGGCTCGTTCTCCTTGATATACCAAGCAAATTCATCTCGTGACGACAATGTCTAGAGCAGATTAACTTTGAGAATGTATATTCTCAAAGTTTAAGGCACGCTCACTTCGGCGTTTAACCGCGCAGATAAACTGCGCTTACGCCTCCGTAGCGAACGTCTGCTCACGCAGCCGCCAGAGCCTGCGGGCTGTGGCGGCTGCGTCGGGCATCTGTCGGCTGTTGCCGTAGTGAGCGTTATAAAACGTTGGGAATGCATATTCTCAGCGGTAAAATACGCCGGACAGCCTTGTTCCGGCAGCCTTCCCATTTCTTTATGCAATTCTGAGCTTGCAGGATGCATCACGGCCAGCAGCCACGCGGCAACTGGTTGGATGCATTCGGTGCGCCATTTTTTCTCGACTACGTGCCGTCAGTTTGGCATCATTATGCGTCTTCCCTCATGCTCTTTGGGCGTGCCGCTCTGCGGCAAGGCCATTGAGACCGCTTTGGGCGGGCGTGAATCCGGTACGAAATGCTGTAGATAGAGTGTGGCAAGAGCATATATCATTGCTGTCCGGCTAAGGGGTAACAAAAAAGTCCAAAATCTCAGCAGTATGTGGTATAAGAAGTTACCACAACAACTTGCCACACAAGGAGATTTTGGACTTGAGCCATCATACTACACTCTTCT
>NZ_JBAIYR010000303.1:0-2940 GCF_036763145.1 Desulfovibrio sp. 1188_IL3213
GCCGTCTTTCATTTCTCCGGCCTGCTGCTGCACCTCGCGGATATTGTCAAGCAGCGCCGTAACCGAGGTCGAGCCGTCCTGCGCCTTGCCCCTGGCCTGATCGGCCGTGCCTGCCGCGTGGGAAGAGCTTTGGGCCACCTCAAGCATGGAGGCGTTCATCTGCTCCATGGCCGAAGCTGTTTCGCGCATGCGGTCGGCCTGGCGTGTGGTCCCGTCATTGGCGTTGTGAATAAGGCTGGAAAGATTGTCCGTGGTGGCGTTGAGCGTCTGCACCACGGTTTCAAGCCGGTTTGCGGCATACAGCATGCCCTCAACCTTGGCCTTTTCGGCTTCTTCCTTGGCGGCCTGGGCCTGAAGCATGAAGCCATGGGCCTCATCGCGCTCTTTTTGCGCCTCGGCTGCGGCCTTGCGCGTTTCGGCCCTGAAGTTGTCCAGATTGTCCGCCGTGGCGTTCAAAGCCCTGACCAGGGGAGTGATGGAAGACCGTTTGCTCATGTCGAGCCTGCGTGTAAGGCCGTCAGACCCCAGCTCGCCGGCAAAGGCAATGCACTCACGCATGACATCAAGGTCGCGGCTGGTGGAGGCAAAGCCCACGCCGTAAATAGCCAGCATGGAAACAGCCAGGATTATCCACATGGTGGTGCGGCTGTGGTCAAGCTGTTCCTGCATCTGCTGCATGGCGGCGTCAAAACGGGAGTTCATGGCCTTGTCAAACAGGCCGCCCTGATCGCGGTAGGCCATGGCGTAGGGGGTGACCATCTTGGCGTATTCTTTATAGGCCATGTAGCGTTGGTCAGCGGGAACAGACTGTAGCGGCAAAAGCACATCGCGGCCATTGGCGATAAAGTTGATGGCGGCCGTGCGGGCCTCATCAATAATCTTTTTTTCCTCTTTGCTGAAAGGCATGGCGGCAAGCTGCTGAAAGCGCTCTTCGTTGCGCTTGGCTATTTCACCCTGCTGTTTGATATCTTTTTCAATGTTGCCGCCCAGCATGGCATCACGGGTAAGGCGGCTCACATAGTTGATGTCCTTCCCGATTTCAAGGCTGGTGATCTTGCCCACCACATCCACATTCCGCATCTGTAAAAACGAGCGGTCAAGGGTGGATACGGCGTCAAGAGAAAAGGCGAACATGGCGGCAAGGGCCACAGCACCTATGGTGATCGTCAAAATAAACTTTCCGCGCAAAGAAAATGAATTCATAGTAACACTGCTTGGCTGAGAGTTGAACAGTTCTTTCCTGCATGCAATTATATATTCTCTGCATTACTGCAGTGGTCAAAGAAAGTCATACGGCGGCATGTCTCGGCCGTGAAGCTTCGCGAATTATCTGATCTCCCACGGAAACATATCGGCAAAATTTATGCAAGCTATAGGGCGCAATCAAAGAGATAATTTACCATAATTGTTATAAATATCACTTATGAAACACTCCTGTCCGCTACACCTTTATACCTGCAATTTCCATTTTTTCTGGCCGATTATAGCACAAACGAAGGACTCCGCCCTCGGTTTCCCGGCAGGCGGAGTCCTGTTTTCATGCGTTTTCATTCCGAACCGTCCCTGTGTCCGGCGGCAGCCGCCCGCCGCAAAGATGCAAGCGCAGCTTCAGCCGTTACGACAAAGGAAGTTACGGATGCTTCAGGAGTTGTAACGCGGGAAACTACGCTTGCAGACACCATGTGTAACGAGCGCTTTGTTTCCACACAACCACTGTCGCCATTCGTAAGGCTCGCAGGCTCGCCAACGCCTGCCGCGAAGACAGCGAGCTATTTACTTGCGCGGTTAAGCATCGAAGCGAGCGTGTCTTAAACTTTGAGAAAATACATTCTCAAAGTTAGTCTGCTCTAAAGGCTAAACTTGCTGTTGGCTTCACGCATCTTGCTTACGGACGCCACCAGCGCGTCCACGTTAAGGACCATTTCCATCATGCTGATCTGCTCTTCCCACTTGGCGGGATCGGCTTCGTCCTTAATTTCCGGTTCAAGAATGTGATACACGCAGAGTCCCAACGGGACTCCGGCCAAGGGTCCGGCGAAGGTGGGGTCGCCCATGGTGACGGTTTCGGCATATATTTCCGCCCCTTCAGGGTCGGAAGAGCCGAGAATCACCACAACGTTCTCGCCACCAAACTTCTCAGCCGCGTCCTTGACGCGCTGCTGATTTTCCAGATCCATGGCCCCTGCGGCCGTTCAGACAAAGCATTCGGTGGCGGAAAACAATATTTCCGCGCCCGAATTCGCAAAGACATCCGCCATGGCCGGGCCGGGTACGCCGTCCCTTTCACCAAGCAGCAGAAGCTTCTTGCCTGTTAGCTTACCCATTACATACTCCTTGAGATTATGGGCGTTGTGTCAATACGGGCCAATGCGGCGGCCCGTCATCCCCATCCAGGCGCCGGGCAGGCCGTAGCGGCCCGCCCTGACGCGAAACTGTTACAGCAGCTTGTCCGTCTCGGCCTTGATGGACTCAATGGACACGGCATCGCCATTCAGGCGGGCCACGCACTCGCCACCCTTGTAAAACAGGATGGTGGGCACGGCCATGACGCGCAGGCTGATGACCAGGCGGCGGTTTTCCGCCACATTGAGCTTGCAGAACTTGACCTTGCCTTCATAGGCTGCGGCCAGCTCTTCCACAGCGGGCATAAGGGCCAGGCAGGGACCGCACTGCGGGCCCCACAGGTCCACCACGCAGGGCATGGCGCTCTGCTGCACTTCGGCTTCAAAGTTTTCCTTGTCGACAATAATCATCATGCACCTCGCTTTGCTTGCGGCTGATTGAAACTTTATGGGTAAAGGCGGGCCGGGGCCCTCGTGAGAATTTTTGTGGAGGAACAGGGAAATGAACGAAAAAGACGCTGTGCTCAGAGAAAAGAGCTTGGATAGATGGCTTGATGAACGTGAAGTAAGTAAGTGGTAGTGTCCAGAATTTTTCGCA
>NZ_JBAIYR010000304.1:0-2923 GCF_036763145.1 Desulfovibrio sp. 1188_IL3213
GCAGACCCCGGCGCAGCGGCCAAATCTCCCCTGGCAGCTGCCCGCGAACAACTGCGCGGAGAAGCCCTGCCCGATGTGAGTCTGGCCCTGGCCAAACCCATGCGCAAGGCCGATGCAAGCCCTGAAGAATGCGACGCGGCATTCCTGCTGCTTGAGGACGCCGCCCAGAAAGGCAATGGCGAGGCCATGCTGCTGGTGGGTGAATACTACGATCCCACGGCCACTCTGCCCAGGGGCAGCATCCCTGTGGATATGACACAGGCCAAACGCTGGTATGATGAGGCCCTGCTCAAGAGCGACAAAGCGCAGGCTCAGGCCGCACTGAACAAACTTAAGGAATACGCCAGGGCCGAGGAAGCCAAGGGCAACGTGGAAGCGCGGGCCTTGCTGCAAAGCTGGAACTGATTTCCGCTTTTCAGCGATCTGCCCCGCTGTACCGGCAAACCCGGTGCAATCCGGGGCATGGCCGCCCCCAGATCATACTGCAAAACGGAGTCCGGGAGGAAACCCGCATGCGCCCCATATCCATCATATCCTGCCGCCACTTACTGTTCGGCATTCTGTCCGGCATAGCGGCCTGCTCTCTTGTCCTGTTCTTCATTCTGGCTGCCGGAAACGTTTTTACCGCATCGCATGCTCAGGCAGCCCCTTTGCTGCTGGAAGGCAAAAAAACGCTTTTCCAGCGGGTGGTCAGCCATCCCGGGGCGCGCCTTACGGCTGCTCCGGCAGCAGACGCCGCCGTGGTGAAGGAAAACGTGACGCCCTTTACCGTTTTTTATGTCTATGCCCGCAATGAGGGCTGGCTTCAGGTCGGAAGCGGCGCCGCCACCCCCGAAGGCTGGATTGAAGCGGCCAAGGCCACAGACTGGAACCAGTCCCTCACTCTGCTCTTCACGCCGCGCACAGGCCGCGATCCCGTGCTCTTTTTCAAGACCGAAAACGCGCTGAACGACATCTGCGCCGCTCCGGACATGGATGTGCGCCTGAACAAGCTCAATGCCGAAGCCGCCGCTCTGCTGCAAGACGGCAAAACGCCACCAGCCGACTTTCCCGTGCTGGCCGGTGAGCCTGCGGACGCAGCCGGAGCGGTTTCTGAAAAACGTTTTTATCTCATGCCCATTCTGGACATGAAAGACCCCTTTGACGGCGTGAAATTTCTGCGCGTGGCTTCCATTGACCCCGGCAATGCCGCAGGCAGCCAAAACGGCAAAAGCGGCCCGCCCAAGACAGGCATTGCCCTTGTCATAGACACGACCATCTCCATGAAGCCGTATATTGATCAAAGCCTTAACGTGGTGCGCCATATATACGACAAGATTGAGCAGGACAAACTGGAAGACAACGTGGGCTTTGCAGTGGTCGCCTTTCGCAACAGCACACAGGCCACTCCTGGTCTGGGCTATGTGGCTGAAGTTGTAAGCGACTTCGCCACAGCCAAAAACCGTAAAAGCCTTGAAGAAAAACTTTCCAAGGTGCAGGAAGCCACCGTCTCCAGCCACGATTTCAATGAAGACTCCCTGGCGGGCGTGTATAAAGCCGTAGAGGCCCTCAACTGGGGCGATTATTCGTCGCGTCTCATTCTGCTCATTACCGATGCCGGCCCCCTCAAAAGCACGGATAAATACGCCTCCGTCAGCATGGGGTCCAGTGAGCTCAATGACTTTGCGCGGCAAAAAGGCATCTGGATATCCATCCTGCACATCAAAAGCCCGGGTGGGGCCAAAAACCACGCCTATGCCGAACAGAGCTACCGCGCCCTGGGCAAGCTCTCGGGCAACCGCTCAAACTATCAGGTGGTTGCCGCGCCCACGGCAGCAGCCGGAGCAAAGCAGTTTGCGGAAGTCGCCAAGGTGCTGGCCTCGGGCATGGTGAATATGGTTAAAAATACCGCTTTGGGCAAAATCATGACCAAACCCAAAGATGAAAAACCCCAAAAGCTCACCGCAGAGGAAGAAGCCGCCCGCCTTGCCGCCACCCTGGGCTATGCCATGCAGTTGGAATATTTCGGAAGGGCGCGTGAAAATCAGGCCCCCAGCGTGGTCAGCTCGTGGATTGCCGATATGGATCTCAAACGTCTTGCCAAAAGCGAACAGAGCCCCAGCGTGGAAGTGGCCGTGCTGCTGACCAAAAACCAGCTTAATGACCTGAGCGCCCAGATAAAGGCCGTCATCGACAGCGCGGAGCGCACCAAAAAGACCGACTCACGCGACTTTTTTCAGGGTGTGCTCTCTGCCTCCACGCGCATGGCCCGTGACCCCAACATGCCGACTCAGGGAAAAAATCTGGCGCAACTGGGTGTGCTGGCAGAATTTCTGGACGGGCTGCCCTACAAAAGCGACATCATGCTGCTGCGTGAAGAAGATTGGTACCGCATGAGCGTGGGCGAGCAGACGGCCTTTATCAACAGGCTCAAATCACGCCTGGCCCGGTATGAGGAATATGACCGCGACCGCGCCAACTGGGAAAGCTTCGGCCAGCCCAATCCCGGCGACTGGGTATACCGCGTGCCTTTGAGCATGCTGCCCTAGACTGTGTCTGACAAGGCCCGCA
The DNA here is from genome assembly GCF_036763145.1 of Desulfovibrio sp. 1188_IL3213. NCBI lineage: Bacteria > Pseudomonadati > Thermodesulfobacteriota > Desulfovibrionia > Desulfovibrionales > Desulfovibrionaceae > Desulfovibrio > Desulfovibrio sp. 1188_IL3213. The sequence continues at coordinate 2,551 of NZ_JBAIYR010000304.1, forward strand.
TATGGACAATCTGGTTTTCTCCCTGCGGCGGATAAGCAAAAGCCGGCCCGGCGCCGAAGGCTTCAGCCTGCGTGTAGAGCGTCTTGATATTCCCCGCAGCGGTCTGCTGGCGCTGGTCGGCCCCAGCGGCTGCGGCAAAAGCACGGCCCTTGACCTGCTGGCCTGCATACTGCGCCCGGATACGCATTCGGCCACTGACGACGGGAAAGAACAGCGTTTTCTGTTCAGTCCGGAGCCGCATGAAGACGTGGACGTGCTGCGGGCCTGGGGTACGGGCGGCCCCAACGCCCTTGCTCTGCTGCGCCAGCGCCCGCGCCTTCAACTACCGTGACCGGAACGGGGTTCGGTTCATGTCTGGCTGGGCCAGTCCCGA
>NZ_JBAIYR010000305.1:0-2922 GCF_036763145.1 Desulfovibrio sp. 1188_IL3213
GAGGTACGCGGCCTCATATCCTACGCCTGCGGCCCGGCCCACGTGTTCGGCAATGCCGGGGAACTGGCGGCCCTGCCCCTTGACCCCGCGCAGCCCTACGTGCTGGCCTCACAAACCACGCAGGATCGAGAAATCTTTACCGCCATCCATGAAAATCTGAGCCGCGCCCTGGACGACCTTACTGTTTTGTCCACCATCTGCGACGCCACCCGCGAGCGGCAGGAAGAAGCCAGAAACATTGCCTCATCGGTGGATGTCATGGTAGTCGTTGGGGGACGACAGAGCGGCAATACCCGGCGGCTCGCGGATGTGGCCGCGCTCAACGGCATCGCCACCTACCATGTGGAGAGCGCCGAAGAGCTTGATCCGGAAAAATTTGTAAATAAACCCCGTGTGGGCCTTACGGCTGGCGCATCTACGCCGAAAAGCCTCATAGACGCCGCTGAAAAATGGCTTTATTCGCTATAATAACGTCCTGCACGCGCCACACGTTTTTTTGGGAGGCAGCATGTCCCAGACTAATATATTACTAGAGGCCGGCACCAATGAACTGGAAGTGGTGGAATTCTATCTTGACGAATTCGTTCCGCCTTCTACCGACGCGCCCCTGACGGCCGAAAACGGCCAGCCCGCAACCCCGGCCTCATACCGGGGCTATTATGGCGTCAACGTGGCGAAAGTGCTGGAAATCATCCGCATGCCCAAAGTTACGGAACTGCCTGAAGTGCAGCACCCGAGCGTGCTTGGGGCCTTTAACCTGCGCTCCCGCATCATTCCTCTGGTGGACCTTGCCATGTGGCTCGGCAAAACCCACCCCGTCAACGAAGAGCAGCCCAAAACCATTGTGACGGAATTCAACAACGTCACCACGGCCTTCATGGTGTCCGGCGTCAACCGCATCCACCGCATAAGCTGGGAACAGGTGGAGCCGCCGAACAAGTATGTGGCCGCCGTTTCCAACAATACGGTTATCGGCGTGGTCAAGCTTGAAGACCGCATCATTTTTCTGCTGGATCTGGAAAAGGTGGTCGCCAACCTCAATCCCAAACTGGGACTGCGCCTGGACGATTTGGGTGAAGACTGGACCAACAAGGGCTACCGCGCCCTTGTGGCCGACGACTCGGCCCTGGTGCGCGAAATGCTGCGCGACCTGATGGAAAAGGCGGGCTTTACCGTTGAGGTCGTCTCCAACGGCCGCGCCGCCTGGGACCGGCTTGAAGACATCAAGCAGCGCTGTGAGCAGAACGGACGCCCCGTCTCGGACTTTGTGCATGTTATGGTGTCGGACATTGAAATGCCGGTCATGGACGGCCTTAACCTCACCCACCGCATCAAGACCGACCATGTGCTCAGCAACCTGCCCGTGATCCTGTTTTCTTCGCTTATCACGGACAAGCTGCGCCACAAGGGCGAAAGCGTGGGCGCGGACGACCAGATATCCAAGCCGGAAGTTACCCAGCTTGCCCGCCGGGCCATGGCCCTTATCAGGGCGCGGGAAGAAGAAGCGGCGGCAACCCGCTAGAGCAATTTCACTTTGAAATTGCTCGGACGGCTGCGTGAGCAGACGTTCGCTACGGAGGCGTAAGCGCAGTTTATCTGCGCGGTTAAACGCTGAAGTGAGCGTGCCTTAAACTTTGAGAATATACATTCTCAAAGTTAATCTGCTCTAGACAGTGTCGTCACGAGATGAATTTCCTTGGTATATCAAGGAGAACGAGCCTTTTATGCAGGGAGTGTACTCTTATGGTACTCGACCGGAATAAAAGGCGAAGTTCGACGCAGAGATACCTGGAAAGGCGCTCGTGACGACACTGTCTAGAACAGCGTTGCCGGTGAAATTGCCCGGCCGCGCCGATGGACGCCCGCTCGCCACAGAAAACTGGCGGCATGGCTGCGCAAGATTTTTTACACGCCCGTTTGAGCGCATTGCCCCTTGATACGACACGCTATCAAAGGGCAATGCGCTCAAACATTGTACACGGAACAGCTGCCGCCACAGCAGCGCTGTCACGCCAAAAGCGCTGTACAGTCTGCTGCGGCAGGATTTCCCCTCCTTTTCCCCAGCGTTCCCGCGCTCAGCCGCATCACCAGTGCATATGACAGGGGCGCCCGGCGTGGGCCGCCGCGCGATGCGCGCACGTCTGCACCCGTTGCCACAACGTCATAAAAAACGGCCAAGGCATTTTTACCGCCTTGACGGGCAATGCCCGGCACAGTATCTTTTGTTACGGTTTAAAAAAAGATAACACTGGCATATTTACCCCGGAACATGCCCGGCGGCTGCGCCGGCAGCGGCCAGCAGCAAGGCTGACAGTGAACAGCACGGGCGCTTGATATTGGCGCTTGATGTGACACGTATTTCAAGAAAGTAACAGAAAAAAACAGGAGCCACAGGTGGGCTGTTCCTGTCTGATTCCGCAAGGGGAACGTGTGAGGCGGAAATCTTCGGCAAGGGCTTCTGATGCCCGCTGCCACGAACTTTGGGCCGGTCTGCCCCAGGACGAGGGCATTTGCCTGCCCGCAGACCTCTGCTCCTGTTTGCCGTCGGGGCCGCCGCCATGCGTGCCCGCCGACCTTGCTGCCTGTTTGCCCGCCGCCATAACTTCTCAGCACGACCACGGCAAGGATGCCGTTGGCAAAGCTCACGAACAGGCAGGCTGCCTGGTTTTGCCCCAGAATACCGCTCCCGCGCAAACCCCGTTTTTCCAGCGCACCCGCAAGGCCAGAGGCCCGGCGGCGTCCTTGGTTCTGCACGCCCTTTTTCTGTCGGCCTTGCTGGGCTTCTCGTTCCAGACAGTTCAGGAGATTCCCGGGAACGCCATGATCGTGTCCCTTGCAAGCCTTGCTCCCGCTCCTGCCGCAAGCTCTGCCGTTCTTCCTGCGGGAGCGCCACCGCCTCCCGCAGCGCCCGCGCAGCCGGAA
>NZ_JBAIYR010000306.1:0-2917 GCF_036763145.1 Desulfovibrio sp. 1188_IL3213
CTGAAGCCGATGCGCGTGCCGCGCGCAACTGCGGCCCCCCGCAAACGCCGCAAAAGGAGAAAAGCGGCTGGCGGCTGGCGCGAGGAAGATTGCTAAAATATGGACCCAAAAAGGAAGAGAAAAGCCAACGCCAACGGACTGCACTGGACGGCCGCGGACGGGAACGAGCGGCAACAGCCGGTAAAAAGCGCTGAAAAACCAGAAAACGGCACGGCAACATCCGGCCCCTGCGGAGCTGAACCTTGCCATGCCGTAAATACGCGCAGCGGGCGGCGGCATGTGCCGCGGCCGCTGTCAAAGCCGTAAACTGCCGTCAAGCGCCGGGGCGTTTTTTTGCAGGCCGGAGAATGGCTGTCTTCTCAATGGCAATGCACAACAGAGCAATTTCTCCTTGAAACAGCTCTGGCGGATGCGGGAGCAAACGCCCGCCCCGGAAGCGTAAGCGCAGTTTATTTGTGCGGTTACGCGCCGAAGCGGGCGTCCTGGAAGCATTGAGAATGGAGCTTCTCGATGCGACAATACTCTAATGCCGCGCGGCTCTAGTCCCAGTGGCGCTTGTCTTCGATGGGCCGGATCTGCGGGGGCAGGCTGCCGGGAGCGAGCACGCGCAGTTCGGGGCGCAGTTTGATCTTTTCGCGGAACTGGTGCAGCAGTTCCTCTTCGCGCTTGAAGGCGCTTGTTTCCACAAAAAGGGTCATTTCGTCGATGCCGCCGGGGTTGGTGACTTCGATCTGCCAACGCTTGATTTCTTCAAAGCGGCTCATAACCTGCTCAACCTGATGCGGGTAGACAAACATGCCCATGATGCGGGCTGTGGTGTCCACGCGGCCCACAATGCTGCCCAGGCGCGGGCTGGTACGGCCGCAGGCGCAGGGGCTGCGATCAATGTATGAAAGATCGCCCGTAGCCAGACGGATGAGCGGATAGGTCTTGTTGAAAGCCGTGACGACAATTTCGCCCACTTCGCCGTCCTTGAGCGGAATGCCCGTATCAGGATGGCAAATTTCCACAAAGCAGCGGTTGGCAACATGCAGGCCGGTCTTGTGGAAGCATTCGTAGCCGATGCAGCCCACGTCAGCCGTGCCGTAGCCCTGCCGCATGACCAGGTCGTACTTCTTTTCCATCTGCGAGCGCATTTTTTCAGAAAGGCGCTCACCGGTGACAAAGGCCACCTCCAGGAAAAGGTCCTTGCGCAGATTGAGGCCCTTTTCTTCGGCCTTTTGCGCCAGGTGCATAAGAAAGCTCGGCGTTCCCACATAGCCGGACACGCGCAGCTTTTGCATGATGTCCAGCTGGGTGGCGGCATCGGTCGGCCCTGCTGGAATAACCGCACAGCCAAGGTTGCGCAAAGGCTCTTCAAACATGAGGCCCGCAGGCGTCAACTGGTAGTTGAAGGTGTTCTGCACCGCGTCGCCGGGGCGAAAGCCCACAGAATAAAAGGCTTCGGTATAGCCCCAGTAATCTTCGCCACGGTCTTCGGGGTCGAAAATGGGGCCTGGGGAAAGAAAAATGCGCTTGAGTTCGCCAATATCCTTGGTCAGCAGTCCGCCCAGACGCGGCCCCATGGACTGAAGAAAGATAAGCTCTTTCTTTTTGAGAATGGGAATATGCTTGATGTCAGCAAGGGTCTTGAACTTCTCCACATTGAACTGCGCACGGTCGAAGCGTTTCTTCACGTCTTCCGAATAGCGGTACGCATAGGAGAGCAAGTCCTTGAGCTGGATAAGGCAGTACTGGCGGCGCTCGCTCTCATCCAGAACTTCGCGGCGGCTGTATATGCCTTCTGTGCGGTCTTTACGGGTCATACCTACTCCACATGGCCTGATTTACATTGAAGGGTCAAAATAGCCACTCCCACAGCAAAGTGCAAGCACTATTTATTAAGTTTAATAATATCAAAATATTATAACACAATTTTATCTCATGTGCCAGGCGGTGAAACAGTCCGCGTTCCCACTGTTTCCTCTGTGCTCCCTGTTCCCCCCTGCGGGCCGTGCGGACAGTGTGGGCGGCGGGGCTTGCGACGGGGCGTCCGGATCTTGCCCTGGGCGACACAGCGGCGACGCAGGCTGTCATACACGGGTTCGTTGCCGAGCCTGTCAGCCACAAAGGCCGCAATATATGCCGCAAGGATAACAAGGACCATATTGTGGTACGAGTCCGTCATCTCAAGCATAAGAAAAGCGCCCGTAAGCGGTGCGCGCACTGACGAACCGAACAGCCCGGCCATGCACAGAATCAGTATGGTGGCGGCCCTGTCCGGCGCGACCAGATCGAAAAGCAGCATGGCGGATGCAAGACAGGCCCCGGCCATGCCCCCCATGAACAGAATGGGCATGAGCAGCCCGCCAGCCACGCCCGTGGCAAAACTGGCGCAGGAAAAAAGCATCTTGACGCCCAGCAACAGCACGAGCGCGGTCAGCGGTACAGACAGGCGCGCCAGATCAAGGGCGCCTATGCCGAAACCGGCGAGCACCGTGGGATAGAAATACAAAAAAAGCCCGGCGCACATAAAGGGTATGACTACCCGCAGATGCAGGGGAAGCAGCCTGGTTTTGTCGGCCCAGAGGGTCATGCGTATGAGCACGGCATTATACAGCACGCCAAGCACGCCCATAACCACTCCGGCAACAGGCACGAGCCACCATTCGCGCCACGGCAGCATGGGGTGCTCACCAAAGGGAAAAACCAGCCCGAAGCCGAAAATGCCCTGCATGACATAAATGGCGGCAAAGGCCGTGATGGCGCAGGTTATGACCATCGGCGCCCTGAGGGGCGTCTTCATTTCCTCAAAGGCGAAGCACATGCCCGCCAGCGGCGCGCCGAAGGCGGCGGCAAGACCGGCAGCACTGCCCCCCACGAGGTATCGGGGATTATTGGCAGCCGTGCTGTCCTTCCACAGGGTTCCCACCCCGAC
>NZ_JBAIYR010000307.1:0-2904 GCF_036763145.1 Desulfovibrio sp. 1188_IL3213
TGCGCCCCATAGTGGGCGAAGCCGTGCAGCTGGAAGCGGCTGTGGTCGGCGGCAGGGTGCAGGTGGGCATTGAAAGCGAAGAAGACTCCGGCCTGCTCATCGGCCGTGAAGGGCAGACGCTGGCCGCGCTTCAGTACATGATTTCGCGCATTGTGTCGCGGGGCATGAATGCCGCAGTGCGCGTGCAGCTTGATGCCGGTGAATACCGCCGCCGTCAGGACGAAAGGCTGCGCGAAATGGCCCTTGCCCTGGCCGACAAGGTGCGTCAGAGCGGCCGCTCCTACTCCACGCGGCCCCTGTCTTCCTATCATCGCCGGATTGTGCATGTCTGTCTTCAGGACGCCACTGACGTGCAGACGCGCAGCACGGGCGACGGCCCCCTGAAACGGGTGGTCATCCTGCGCAGGAAGACCGAAAAAAATTAGCGTATTGCCAGGCAACAGGCTATATTACGGCGCGGATGAATAAAAAATCCGCGCCGTAGTGTTTTGGTGGGACCTGCTCCGCGCAGGCACGGGCGGAGCGCTGTCAATTATGGGCTGTCCGGCGCTGCGCACGCTTTCCCGCGCGATTCGTCTCGTCAGGTTTGCTGGCCTGGAAAGCCCTGCCGCAGCGCAGGACGAGCCCGCGCAGCACGGGGGCAAAATGGCCGGGAGCAGACTTTCGAAGGTCTGCTTTTTTCTTGCTCTCACGGTTTGAACAGCCCCCTGCCTTTAACAGGCCGCATACCCAAATGTTGTGCAATGTTTGCTCTGGTGCGCACATCCGGCAGCCGAAGCGCTTTCGTATGGACTGTGGAGCCAGTACCGGGTATGCTGCCACGGAATTTGTCGTAAAAAGGCATTGCCGTACGTCGGATTATCGCGGCTTTCACTTGTTTCGCCCCGCGCGAAAGGCGGAGGCCGCATTTTTTGGACATTCACGCCGCGTCACGACACGCGCGCCCGGCGTACCCGCGGGGCAATATAACATCATGAGCACCAACGATACCATAGCAGCCATTGCCACGCCCCCCGGTTCCGGAGGGGTAGGCATTGTGCGTATTTCCGGTCCCAGGGCCAAGCAGACGCTCGCGCGCATGTTTTTGCCCATGTCGCCGAAGTTTGAAAATTTTCGCCCCTGGTTTCTGCACAGGGGGCGTGTTGTGGACTGGAACGGTGAAAACCTGGACGACGTGCTGGCGGTCTTTATGCCCGGCCCGCGCAGTTTTACCGGCGAGGATGTGGCTGAAATCCACTGTCACGGCGGCCCGTTTATCGTGCAGTCAGTGCTGGAGGCCGCGTTGCGCCTCGGCGCGCGCCAGGCGCAGCAGGGCGAGTTTTCGCGTCGTGCCTTTATCAATGGCCGTATGGATCTGAGCCAGGCCGAAGCCGTGGCCGAACTTATTGCCGCGCCTTCGCGTGAGGCTTTGCGTTATGGCCTGAATCGCCTGGACGGTCTGCTTGCCCGTCGGACAGAGACTCTGCGCCGTGAGCTTGAAGACCTGCGCATGCAGGTTTGCGTGGCCGTGGATTTTCCTGAAGACGAAGTGGAGGGCATGGATGCGCCCTCCTTCAGCACGGCCGTGGCAAAGGTGGATGCAGCCTTGCGGCACTTGCTTCAGTGCAGCCGCAGGGCGCGGGTGATGCAGCAGGGCGCGGTGGTGGTGCTGGCCGGAGCGGTCAATGCGGGCAAGTCCAGCCTCATGAACGCCCTGCTTGGGCGCAACCGCGCGCTGGTGACGGATATTCCCGGCACAACGCGAGACTTTCTTGAAGAAACCTGCGATCTCGGCGGGCTGCCCGTGCGGCTCACAGATACGGCAGGTTTGCGAAAAGCTGCGGAAAGTATTGAAGAAATGGGTGTTGAGCGCAGTCGGCAAAAGCTGGCCGAAGCTGACGCCATTGTTTTGGTGCTTGACGGCGGCGCTTTGGGCGAAGCCGGAGCCGCCGCCGAAACCTGCCCTGACCCCGCAGCCAGAGAAGTGCTTGAACTTGCTGGTGATACGCCTATCCTGATTGTTTGGAACAAGTGCGACCTGTGCATGCCTGCCGTGTTTCCGCCGCGCTGGACTCAGGGGCAAACCTGTTGCACAACAAGCGCTTTTTCCGATACACAGGTAGAGGACATGGCCGAAAGCCTGCGCGCTCTGCTGCTGACGGGCAGCGGCGGTGCCGCCGCAGAGGAGGGGCTTGCGCCCAATGCGCGGCAAAGTATGGCGCTGGAAGCGGCTCTGGCCGAACTGGCGGCCCTGCGGGAAGATGTGGATGCCGGACGGTCGTATGACTGCTGCGCTGTGCGCCTGGATGTGGCTGCCGCTCATCTGGCTGAGGTAACTGGCCTGAGCAGCCCTGCCGAGGTGCTGGACAGGGTTTTTTCTCAATTTTGTATCGGCAAGTAGTCTGGTAAGTAATTTATGGATATGGATGTTCTGCGCCGCCGCCTGAGCAGCGAAGAGATAAACGCCCTGCCCCTGTGTCATTATGAGGGGCCGGTGCATGTGGTACGCAACGAAGCGGACTGGCAGGCTGCGCTGCCCCTGCTGCGTGAGGAAAGCATTCTGGGCTTTGATACCGAAACACGCCCGTCCTTCCGCAAGGGCAGGCGCAATTCGCCGGCGCTTATCCAGTTAGCCACGGCCCAGGCTGTCTATCTTATCCAGTTGTCATGGCTGCCGTTCGGGCCGCATCTGGCTGATCTGCTCGCCAATCCCGTGCAGGTCAAGGCCGGTGTAGGCATCAGGGATGACATGCGCGATCTGGCAAAATTGCACGATTTTGAGCCTGCCGGCCTGGTTGCTGGCCGTCCGTTTTTTTGTGGGAGGTTCCTTTGACAAAAAGGGACCTCCTTTGCGCTGCGTTAGAGCAATTTCACTTTGAAATTGCTCGGACGGCTGCGTGAGCAGACGTTCGCTACGGAGGCGTA
>NZ_JBAIYR010000308.1:0-2879 GCF_036763145.1 Desulfovibrio sp. 1188_IL3213
AAAAGGAAGCGTACCCCGTTTGCTGCGGCGTACGCTTCCTTTTTGTGTTTTCTGCTGCTCACGGGCGCGGCCCGTTTAGAGCAATTTCACTTTGAAATTGCTCTGGCGGCTGCGTGAGCAGACGTTCCTGGGCCACGGCCGCGCTTTCTCCCTTGCGCCCGGCATAAATGCCGCCCATGACGCCCTGCAGGGTGTCAAACTCGCCAACAAGACCGCTGACGAGATCAGCTTTTGAAAGCCGTCCCGCGCGCGCGGCATCGGCGGCAAGGTCAGGAGCGCATTTTTCCGCCAGCCAGCGGCACAGGGCTTCAAGGCGGCGCGTTTTGTCCCCCATGCTGCCAAGACCACCGATAAAGATGACCGAATCAAGCTTTTGCAGCCAATGGTCAAAGCCTTCACGCAGGTCGGCCTGCCAGAAAAAGCGAGCGTCTTCCAGACGGGCGCGCAGCACCCTTTCCCACCCGCGCTTGACAATGCTCATGTCTTCGGGGGTGATGTTGAGCACGGTCAAAAAGTGCGGGAGCAGGCGGCCATCGGCCCCTTCAATGCCAAAACTTTTCTGGTGGCTTTCCATACTGGTCAGCAGCACCTCGCGCGGCACCTCAAGGTAGGCCGGATCAAAATCGGCCAGCAGCGGCACGGGATGTTCCGCAAGGCCCTGCACTTCGTCAAGCAGGCTGTCCTTCCAGAGCACCTTGCCGCCCACGGCCTGGGCCTGCCTGTTGCCGCCTTCCACAATGCTTTCCCTGCGCTTCGGGGAGTCGAGGGTGATGCCGCAGGAGTCCGCCAGTATGGCCGGAAGCTCCTCAGCGCGCGCAACGGAGAAAGGACCTGGCCCGTGGATACGGTGACCGCAGGTCTCGCGCCCCGAAACCATAGGGCCGACCTCAAACGGAATGACCTCATCGTCCAGCAGGGCCAGAATCCAGCGCAGCGGACGGGCATAGGCCAGCGCGTGATTGCCCCAGCGCATGCGTTTGGCAAAGGGAAGCGCCGTAATGATGGCCGGACACATGACAGCCAGCAATTCCCTTGCGGGCGCACCGCCGGTACGCTTGCGCACGGCGATGTAAACGCCTTTTTCTGTCTCTTGCTGAAAAACGTCTTCCAGAGTGCAGCCATTGGTGCGGATAAAGCCTTCCAGCGCCTTGGTGGGCTTGCCCTCAGCATCATAGGCCACACGCACGGGCGGGCCGGAGACCACCTCTTCCCGCTCAATCTGCACGGGATTGAGGTTTTCAACCGTGACCACGGCGCGGCGCGGCGTGCTCATGACACGCAGGCTGCCGTATTCAAGGCCCGCTTCTTCAAAGGCGGCGGTAAAACGGGTGGAAAGTTCGGCTTCTTCGGGAGCCAGAAAACGGGAAGGCAGTTCTTCACTGCCGATTTCGAGCACAAAGGTAGCCACGGCTTTACCTCGCATCCTTTTTGAGCATGGGATAGCCCAGTTCTTCGCGCTGAGCCGCGTACAGACGGGCCACGCCCGCCGCCAGAGCCCGCACCCGGCCGATGTAGCCGGTGCGCTCCGTAATGGATATGGCCCCGCGCGCATCCAGCAGGTTAAAGGTATGCGAACACTTCAGACAATAATCGTAGGCAGGCCAGGGCAGACCCAGCGCAAGCATGGCCTTGCATTGGCCTTCAAAATCATTGAAATGGCGCAGCAGCATCCGGGCATCGCTGGCCTCGAAATTATGGCGCGACTGCTCCACCTCGTTCTGGTGGTAGATGTTGCCGTAGGTCACATCCTTGTTCCAGGCCAGATCATACACGGACTCCACGCCCTGAAGATACATGGCCAGGCGCTCAAGACCGTAGGTCAGCTCCACGCTCACCGGCGCAAGGTCAATGCCGCCCACCTGCTGGAAATAAGTGAACTGGCTCACTTCCATACCGTTGAGCCACACTTCCCAGCCAAGGCCCCAGGCCCCCAGGGTGGGCGATTCCCAGTCATCTTCCACAAAGCGGATGTCGTGCTGGGCGGGATTGATGCCCAAGGCGTTGAGGCTTTGCAGATACAGGTCCTGCACGTTGTCCGGCGAAGGCTTCATGATGACCTGAAACTGGAAATAGCGCTGCAGGCGATTGGGGTTTTCGCCATAGCGCCCGTCTGTGGGACGCCGCGAAGGCTCCACATAGGCCACGTTCCAAGGCTCGGGACCGATAACCCGCAAAAAGGTATGGGGGTTGAAAGTTCCGGCCCCGCACTCCACTCCCGAAGGCTGCTCGATAACGCAGCCCTGCCTGGCCCAGTAATTCTGTAGGGTGAGAATCACGTCCTGAAAATACATGTGTTGTCCTTTGGAAGGCTGATCAGAAGGTTTTTGCTTCCTGGCGGGGCAACGGCATGAACGGCGGACGCTGCGGCGAAAAACCCGCGCCCGGCCCTGCCGTTACGGCGACAGAAGGCAAAAACCAGCTGACCAGCGGCTCCTTTTTAGAGCATTGCAACTTTGAGAATGTATATTACCAAAGCTTGTAAGACGCCCACTTCGGCCTGTACCCGCGCAGGTACCCCGCACTTGCGCCTTGGTGGCGGACGCCTGCGCGCGCAGCCGCCGGAACCGTTTCAAGGTGAAACAGCCCTGACGCGCCTTATCCCGGACCGGACAAATATGGCCGGGACCGACCCGCAAAGCCGCACAAACAGGAGCGGCAAAAAACGGGCAGTTACACGCGGCGAAAAAATCCCCCCTCCCACGCCAGTCCCAGATGGTACTGCACAAAACCGTCAATGACCCTGGAACAGGCCCGCCGGTCCGCCGAGGGCAATTCCTCCGCGTGCCAGCCGGATGGCAATTCTTGCTGCACATGGCGTAAAAGGTCAAGCCCGCCGGCGCTCAATTCCACGCCGTAACGCACGGGACCGGCCTGCGCGC
>NZ_JBAIYR010000309.1:0-2871 GCF_036763145.1 Desulfovibrio sp. 1188_IL3213
GGCGCGGGCCACATCCAGTATGATGGCGCGCAGTTCGTCCCATGAGCAGGGGGGAGTGATGCCGAGCGCCGCAGCGCCGTCCCTGAGGCGCGCAAGGTGCTGCTCAAAGCTGAGCAGCCTGCCCTGGCGGTAGCTGATGCTTTCAAAAAGGCCGTCGCCCCTGTGGCAGATGTGGTCATCCAGCGGTAAAAGCAGGAGGCTTGCATCGGTGCAGATATGCCCCACCCTGTGATCGTAGAAGGCCAGTACGTTTTCGGAACCGGGCCGGGGGGCGGCCAGCAGGGCCGCAAGATAGGTATGGGCATCAACGGCTTTCAAGGCGTCTCCTCAAAAGGCGCACGGGGCGCAGAACGCCCCGCACGTTTGCTGCATACGTTCAATATCAGGACATGAAGACGTTTTTGTCCGTCACGCGCACAAGGCCGCGCTGCACAAGCTCTTCGGCGATCTGCACGGTGTTGAGGGCCGCGCCCTTGCGCACGTTGTCGGCCACGATCCACATGTTGAGACCGTTTGCGATGGTTTCGTCCTCGCGGATACGGCCCACATAGGTGTAGTCGTCGCCCACGCAGTAGCCCGGCATGGGGTACATAAGCTCGCGGGGATTGTCGAATACGCGCACGCCCGGAGCCTGCGCAAGCAGAACGCGGGCGTCCCTGGCCGAAAGCTTCTTTTCCGTTTCCACGTTGACCGATTCGGCATGGCAGTAGAAGACGGGTACGCGCACACAGGTCGCCGTTACCTTGACCGACGGATCACCGAGAATTTTGACGGTTTCGTGAACCATCTTCATCTCTTCCTTGGTGTAGTCATTTTCAAGGAAGACATCGATGTGGGGCAGGCAGTTGAAGGCAATGCGGTAGGGATAGGTATTGTTTTCAGGATCGCGCCCGTTGAAGAGGTCGCGCACCTGGCGTTCCAGCTCTTCAATGCCCTTCTGCCCAGTGCCTGAAACCGCCTGATAGGTGGACACAATCACGCGCGTGATCCTGGCCGCGTCGTGCAGGGGCTTGAGCGCCACCATCATCTGGATGGTGGAACAGTTGGGATTGGCAATGATGCCCTTGTGGTCTTCCAGGGCCTGCGCGTTGACTTCAGGCACCACCAGGGGGCAGCGGTCATCCATGCGCCATGTGGAGGAATTGTCCACCACCACGCAGCCCGCGTGGGCCGCATGGGGGGCAAATTTTAGCGAAGCGGCGCCGCCTGCGGAAAAAATAGCCAGGTCAATGCCATCAAAGACGTCTTCTTTCAGTTCCTGAACGGTCAGTTCCTGCTCACCGAAAGGGACCTTGGTTCCCGCGGAACGGGCGGAAGCAAAGGCACGGATTTCAGTGGCGGGAAAATCGCGTTCGTGAAGGGTCTTGAGCATTTCACGGCCTACGGCGCCAGTGGCGCCAACAACGGCAACAGTCAGCTTCTTGCTCATGGCTTTTCGCTCTCCTTGGGCGATGCACGTCGGCCTTACGGGGCCGCCGATAAAAAGAGCGCGGCAAATGCGCGCGGTGAGGCGACAGTATAGTCCTGATTGCGGTAAATGTGAAGGGCGCGTTGCGCGTTACATGAGCAGTTTTATGCGGCAGCCGCTGCCGGGGCCAACGGGTGGCCGCAGCCGTAATCGCCCAGGCCCGATACAACTGTTCCGCCGGACGTCGATCGGACGTCGATGTCCGAATTCTGCCCGGCGGAACAGTCACGCTCTTGCCCTGCGGGCGTGGCGCTGCATATTGGGCGCAGGCCGGGGAGTGACGGCCTAAAATTCCAGATTTCCCGGCGTGCGGGGGAAGGGGATCACGTCGCGAATGTTGGTTATGCCCGTCAGCATCATGAGCAGGCGCTCGAAACCCAGGCCGAAACCGGCATGCGGCACTGTGCCGAAGCGGCGCAATTCGAGATACCACCAGTATTCTTCCGGATTCTGCCCCATTTCGCGTATGCGGGCTTCGAGCCTGGGCAGGCGCTCTTCACGCTGCGATCCGCCGATAAGCTCGCCGATGCGCGGCACAAGCATGTCCATAGCGGCCACGGTTTTGCCGTCCTCATTCTGGCGCATGTAGAACGCTTTGATATCTTTGGGATAATCGTAAACAATAACAGGCTTTTTAAAGTGTTCTTCCGCCAGGTAACGTTCGTGCTCGGTTTGCAGGTCTGTGCCGAAGGCCACGGGAAAGGCGAAATCCTTGCCGCATTTTTGCAGGATTTCCACGGCTTCCGTATAGGAAATTCGGCCAAAGGGCGCGGCCAGCATGTCCTGAAGGCGCTGCCGCAGGCCCTTTTCCACAAAGCTGTCAAAGAGGTTCACATCGCTTTCACAGTGGGTGAGCACATGTTCCACCACGTGCCGGGTAAGCCCTTCGCCCAGTTCCATGAGGTCTTCCAGGTCGGCAAAGGCCATTTCCGGCTCGATCATCCAGAATTCGGCGGCGTGGCGCGGGGTATTGGAATTTTCCGCCCTGAAGGTCGGGCCAAAGCTGTAGACCCGGCCGAGGCCCGTAGCCAGAGCTTCCGCCTCAAGCTGGCCCGAAACCGTGAGGTTGCACCGGCGGCTGAAAAAATCCTGCTCCAGATTTTTTGCGCCCGGCTCAAGCGTGGTCACGCGGAACATTTCGCCCGCGCCTTCGCAGTCCGCACCGGTAAGCACCGGAGTATGCACCCAGGCGAAGCGGCGGCCGCGAAAAAAGTCGTGAACGGCAAAGCCCGCCTCGGAACGGATGCGGAAGACGGCCCCGTATTTGTTGGTTCGCGGCCGCAGGTGGGCGATGGTGCGCAAAAATTCATCGGAATGGCGCTTTTTCTGCAAGGGAAAGCTCTCCGGGTCGGCCAGGCCGTACACCTGCGCTTCACGTGCGCGCACTTCCCACTGCTGCCCCT
>NZ_JBAIYR010000310.1:0-2853 GCF_036763145.1 Desulfovibrio sp. 1188_IL3213
CCGGAACGGCCCGGCCCTCAGGCATTATCGGTATGCCTTTCCTTGCTTCGGCGCAACTGCTGCTTTTCCCCTGCCGAAGCGTCCGGAGCCTTGTTGCCACTGCCTGACGCCGCTGCGCGCTCGTACGCGCCGGGCTGCAAAGGCTCCGTCAAGGACACTGCCGCCTCTTCACGTCCGTCGCCCCTGTGTTTGAGGCTTTCACCGCGCCCTATAAAGTAGACATGCTCGGCAATATTGATGGACCGACGCCAGATGCGCGTCAGCGAACGCGCCACAAGAATGATATGCATGGCGACGTGCGGTTTTAAACTGCAATGCGGATCAGACAGGCATTCCATAATGCCCTGTATGATACGCACTTCATTCTGCACGGCCTCGTCATCGCCACGGCTCAAGGCAAGCGCTCCCTGGGCGTCATTATCGCGAAAGACCCGCACGGCGCTTTCAAAAGCTTCGCGTGCGCCCTCATACAGTTCGCGTACGTGGGACATCATGCTGAAACCAGGCATGTTCTGCATAAGAATGGCCTGCTCGGATATGCTGACGGCCTCGTCGCCGATGCGCTCCAGGTCCACCACCATGCGCAGCGATGTCACCACAAAACGCAGGTCTCCGGCCACAGGCTGCGAACGGGCCAGCAGGCGCAGGGCCATTTCGTCAATTTCGTTTTCCAGGGCGTCTATGGCCGCGTCGCTTTCAATCACTGCGGCGGCCCTGCCGGGATCATTGGCCGCAAGCGCCTTGCCCGCCTCTTCCAGCGCAATGCCCACGCTGGCGCACATGACCAGAAGACGGGTGCGCAAAGTTACAAGCAGTTGCTGCAGATAGTTGGCCTGTTGCATGGTGCTCTCCTGAAAAGTGCGATGAAATGAATGAGAATTGCTTGTAGTTGCCCAAGGCATTTTTTGAAAGAATAATTCTAAAATGCTGCAGAACTTTCACCCCGGCATCGCGTCTCGCGGGCAGGCTACGCGCGCCTTGACGGCGGGACACTGCCGCGCAGGCTTCTGATCCGTTTTACAAAAAGCCGCACTAGCCAAAACGGCCTGTAATATAGTCTTCTGTCTGTTTTTTGCCGGGCCGTGTGAACATGATATCCGTGGCATTGTGCTCGATAAGCTCGCCCATGTAGAAAAAGGCCGTGGTGTCGGACACGCGGGCGGCCTGCTGCATGTTGTGGGTGACGATGATGATGGACAGCGACTCGCGCAGTTCGCGTATGCTTTCTTCAATTTTCTGCGTGGCTATGGGGTCAAGGGCGCTGGCGGGTTCATCCATAAGCAGCACCTCCGGCTCCACGGCCAGGGCGCGGGCAATGCACAGGCGCTGCTGCTGCCCGCCGGAAAGCCCCAGCGCAGGAGCCTGAAGGCGATCTTTTACTTCCTCAAAAATGGCGGCCCGCCGCAGGGAAAGCTCCACTTTTTCCGCAATGAGGCTTTCGTCCCGCAGGCCGTTGACGCGCAGACCGTAAGCCACATTTTCGTAAATGGTCTTGGGAAACGGATTGGGTTTCTGAAAGACCATGCCAACCCGGCAACGCAGAGAAACCACATCTGTATCCGGCCGGTTCACATCCTTGCCGTCCAGCAGGATTTCGCCTTCAACGCGCGCGCCCGGCACAAGGTCGTTCATGCGGTTCAGACAGCGTAAAAAGGTGGACTTGCCGCAGCCCGAGGGGCCGATGAGCGCCGTAACCCGGCACGGTTCAAAGGCCAGACTGACCTCATGCAGGGCCTTGTGCTGCCCGTAGTAGACGCTGACATTGCGCGCCTGCAGGTATTCCTTCATGACTGTGCTGCTCCGTGGGCAGAAGTGAGAGTGAAAACAAGCGCCGTGCTGCCGTCCGGGGCGGGGCTTTCCGCCCGGATACTGCCGCCGTGCCGCTCAAGGATGTGCTTGCAGATGGCAAGGCCGAGGCCGGTGCTGGCCTGCCCCCGATGACGCTCCACCTGGTAGAAACGCTCAAAGATGCGCTCCTGATCTTGCCGGGGAATGCCCGGACCATCGTCGGCAACGCGAAAAATCACACTGTCGCCCGCCTGCCGCGCCGTTACGCGAATGCTGCCGCCTTCTGGCGCGTAACGCCCCGCATTTTCCAGAAGGTTGCGAAAAACCTGCGTCAAGTGGGGCAGGCTGGCCATCACCCGGCAACTGGCGGAAAGATGCGACTCCACCCGGCAGCCCCGGCGCTCCAGCACTTCACGGCACATGCCCGTTGCCTGGGTGAGAGCTTCTCCCGGATCTGTGGGAACAAGCTCAAGGCTGCCGCTTTTGCCCTCAAGACGGGCCAGCGTCAGCAGGTCTTCCACCATGCGTGAAAGGTAGGCTCCGTTTTTGAGAATTATTTCGCCAAACCTGCGGCATTCGGGCGGCCCGTCAATGCTGGTGAGGGTTTCGGCATAGCCCTGTATGGCCGTGAGCGGCGTGCGCAATTCGTGCGACACATTGGCAACAAAGTCGCGCCGCACACGCTCAAGCCGCATAAGCTCCGTAATGTCGTGGAACACGGCCACAGCGCCCACCTGCTCCCCGTCCGCCATCTCCGCCGCCGGAGGCAGGGAAATGCAGACAGACATGACCTGGCCAGAGGGCAGTTCCAGATGCAGATAGCGCTGCACGCGCCCGCCTTCCACGGCAGGGGATTCCGGGCCACCCTGTCCTTCATGTCCTTCCGGCCTCGCGCCGGGCATTGCAGTATCTGCGGACGTGCGGGCCACCTCTGGGACCATCGGCAAGGCCTGACCATCCGTTGCCGTCACAGCGCCGGGAACAGCCGCTGCATGAGCAGCAGGATCAGCCGGGCCGCCCTGATTGACGGCAACATGCCGTGCCGAAACGGGGATCGGAAGAGCG
>NZ_JBAIYR010000311.1:0-2847 GCF_036763145.1 Desulfovibrio sp. 1188_IL3213
TGCTGGAAGAGTTCGGCACCGGCTCCGGCGGCTCACGCCTGGTCACGGGCAACATGACGCCGCATATGCGGCTTGAATCGGCCCTGGCCGCGTTCAAGGGCAGCGAGTCCGCCCTGGCATTTACCAGCGGCTATACGGCCAATGTGGGGGTTATCAGCGCCCTGGGCCACAAGGACACGGTCATTTTCAGCGATGCGCTCAACCATGCCAGCATCATTGACGGCTGCCGTCTGGCACGGGGACTTACCGTTGTTTACGCCCACAACGACATGGACGACCTGCAGGAAAAAATCCGGCAACTGCGGCCCAGGCAGGGTTTCATCATTACCGACGGCGTATTCAGCATGGATGGCGATCTGGCGCGGCTGCCGGAACTGGCCCATATTGCCCGGCGGCACGGCCTGACGCTCATGGTGGATGACGCCCACGCCACAGGCGTGCTGGGCGCCACGGGCCGCGGCACGCTGGAGCACTTCGGCCTGAGCCATGAGGACGTACCCATCGTCACGGGTACGCTCAGCAAGGCCATCCCCAGTGAAGGCGGCTTTGTCTGCGGCAGCCAAAGTCTTTGCGAACTGCTCAGGAACACGGCGCGACCTTTTATCTTTACCACGGCACCCTCGCCTGTCGTTGTGGCCGCCGCCGCTGCTGGCATTGAACATATTGCCGCACATCCCGAACTGGTGCGCCGCCTTCAGGACAACGTGGCCTACTTCACCCGGAAGCTGGCCGAACAGGGCATGAGTGTGCCAGGAGAAAGCCCCATCACTCCCATCATGGTCGGTGAAGAGGAAAAGGCCGCGCGCGCTGCGGAAGCCCTGCTGGCTCTGGGGGTATTTGCCCCCTGCATCCGCTATCCCACAGTGCCGAAGGGGCAGGCGCGGCTGCGCCTGACCGTCATGGCCGCACACACCCGCAATGACCTGGACCACGCCGCGTCCAGCCTGCGCAGGGCGCTTGCAAGCGTTTGAAATTCCATGTTTCCGCTCCAGAACGGAACTAGAGCAATTTCACTTTGAAATTGCTCTGGCGGCTGCGTGAGCAGACGTTCGCTACGGAGGCGTAAGCGCAGTTTATCTGCGCGGTTAAACGCCGAAGTGAGCGTGCCTCAAACTTTGAGAATATATATTCTCAAAGTTAATCTGCTCTAACCGTCGCAGGCGCCCGTGCCCAGGGCTGCCATTGCCTGAAAATCAGGCTTGCAGCGTGTTCGCGCAAACAACACGGTTTCTGCCGGTTTTTTTGGCCTGATACAGGCAGGCGTCCGCCTCTTTCACCGTTATTTCAAAAACAGTCCTGCAGTCCGAGGGAAGCCTGCTGAGGTCGATGCAGCTCACCCCCAGGCTTGCCGTAATGGCAATATCGTGTCCTTCATACGTAACATGGCCGTCGCAAATCTGCCGCCGCAGACGCTCCGCAACGCCGTAGCCCGGCTGAAGGCCCATGCCGGGCAAAAGCAGAATAAATTCCTCTCCACCATACCGGCAGCACAGGTCATCTTCTCGCAACTGAGAAAGAAAAAGCTGGGCCATGTGGCGCAGCACCGCATCGCCACAGGTATGCCCCCATGTGTCGTTGATCTTTTTAAAGTAGTCGATGTCGGTCATGATGATGACGGCCTGCCCCTGGTAGGCTTCATCTTTAAGCACATCCAAAGCCTGGCTGAGAAAGGCGCGGCGGTTCAGCAGGCCCGTAAGGGAATCGCGGCAGGACATTTCCTTGTATCTGGTGGAAAGACGGGTGAGCTTGGACACGCTTTTATCCAGTTCCTCAACCATTGTGTTAAAGGCGGTGGAAAAATCGCCCAGGAAGTTGGCGCGATGTCTGTACTCCCCTTTGGCGATGCAACGGGCCTGCCACGTCAGATGCCGCAGGTTGGCCTGCAGCGCCTTGAGTGAACCGATAACATAGCCTCTTTCATTACAGTTGTAAGTCAGCTCTCCCTTGCCCAGGGCCTCGGTCATGCGGCGTATGCCCCAGAGCAGTTCGCAAAGCTGCTGCATGCCGCCGGCGTGGCGAATATTTTCAGGAATTTCATCGCTTTCAATGGCTTTACGGCTCAAAACCGCATGCACATAATTTATCACATCCTCTACCTGCGACTTTCCATCGCGGGCAACAAAAAGCCTGTCTCCGTTTTCTGCCATACTACACCACCTTGCGAAGCTGCCTTAGTGTATTTCGCACAGAGCATGACAAAACATGCCGCATGCCGCGTTCCATATCCGGCACAATGAGCGGCAACCCCCAAAAGCCAGGGCCACAGCATGCCGCCGCGAACCGCAATCCCCGGCAGCGCCCTGTCACGGGGCGCACTCCGGGCGCCCCAAACGTGCGCCCCGGCCATGCGGCAGGCCATGTGCGCGAAATAATGGTAACAGTATTACTTAAATGCCTGTGCGCCGCAAAACAACGATTTATCATAGTCGATATTTTAAAAAAATTTTATCGACCAGCAAAAACAATTTACATTAAAATTATTTCGGTCCTATTTTGGCAAAGGAAAACAAAAGTTCACTCACATGCTCCGTAACCTCCAATGCCCAACCGTGGCTTCTACGGCGAAAGTCATCCTTGCCCGAACATTTCCAGTTTTGGAAAAGCCCCTCTGCCCAAGTCGTGAGCACGGTATGGGCGTGCAGCAACTGACCTCAGGACAGCGCGAGATATTTCATGAACCGGATCACATTAGCCATCTCCCTTCTGGGCATCATTTTCTACCTGTCCTCGGTGCAGGCGTTTGGCGGCAAGGTTCCTGCCGGCCAGGCGGATATGCCGTTCCCGGCGCTGCGTGAGGTGGCCCCATTTCCGTACGCCTACGCGGCAAGGCTGCACCTTGTCGCGGCA
>NZ_JBAIYR010000312.1:0-2846 GCF_036763145.1 Desulfovibrio sp. 1188_IL3213
GCAGGGGGAACACATGGCCCGGACGGCGCAGGTCTTCCGGGCGCGCGTTTTCCGCCACGGCGGCCTGAATGGTCGCCACACGGTCAGAGGCGGAAACCCCGGTGGTCACGCCAGTGGCGGCTTCGATGGAAATGGTGAACGCCGTTTGCTGCGTATTGGTGTTGTGCTCTGTCATCATGGGCAGGCCAAGACGCCGCGTGTACTCGTCTGTAAGGCACAGGCAGACAATACCGCTGCAATGCCTTATGAGCATGGCCATTTGCGGCACGGTGATGGTCCGGGCCGGAAAAATGAGGTCACCTTCATTTTCCCGGTCTTCATCATCCACCACCAGAACACCGCCACCGGCGCGCAAGGACGCCAGCGCTTTCTGCACACGCTCGTGCGAGCTGCCAAAGGAATCAAGAGACAATGAGGACTGATGCATGCCGTTCTCCGTTTTCCGGTCAATGCCGGGAGAGGGTGCATCAGGGCGTGGACGGGCCGCCAAAGGAATGCCACCGGAAACTTCGCCAAAGGCGAAAGCTCACACGCGGCAGCAAAAACCCGGCGCACATGCGCAAGGCCATTGGCGGCTGTAACCGTTCTCTTCCATCCGGACTGTTACCGTCGGCTTCGGATTCTCACCGAATCTGCTGACCCCAGCATGGGCGCTCGCGGGCTGACGCAGGCCATAAGGCCGCCGTATCACCGCCGGTGGGGACTTGCACCCCGCCCTGAGAAACAGAAACAACATACGCTTTCACGACCGGTTACGCAAGGCGTCGTACCATGAAAAAACATGAGCGTGGAATTGTTTGCAGAAAAAGACACAAGGCAAGCCTTGCCAAAACGTGTGCCTGAGGAAGCCGGAAACTTAGAGCAATTTCGCTTTGACATTGCTGACATTTCTGCCGCGCCTGCGGCGCTTGCGAGCGCCCGCACACGGCAAGGCAGTCTTTTGCGCATGGCTTTCGTCACTTGCCCCAGCCCGCGCAATGCCGGGAAAATCACGCCATACATTGCCTTGTGACGCGAAACTGGAGGGCCGCTTCATTTCAAGCGGGAAAAACAAAAGCCTCAAAGCAAAGCAGTTCCGCTCCCGGGTTTTGCCAGCTTCCCTTGGGCAGGTTGGCCTTGAGGCAAAGATTGTCCAGATACTCCAGCCTGTTCCAGCCCTGATCCACAGGAACCTGCGGCAGAAAAACGCCACTGTGTCCTTGCCATTGCAGGACGAGACCGTGAACACCCACCTCTATTTTTTCCGGGTCCGGGCAGGACTGCAACGTACCCAGCACAGAAATATCCAGTTCGGCCTTGCGCCACTCATCAAGCGTCAGGGGAGAAAAGCGGGGATCACTGAAAGCGGCCGCAGCTGCCAGATGCCAGACGCTTTTATACAGGGGTTCCCGCCCGACAATATTGCCGATGCAGCCCCGCAGGGCCTGATGGAGGGTAATGGTTACAAACGCACCCAAAGGCCGCAGCAGCGGCGCCTGGGGTCGATGCAGGCTTTCCGGCGGCTCGGGGATGGAAGGCACTGTTTTGCCCAGCAAGCCGGCTTCGATGGACATTCGGGCCTGGCGGCTTAAAAAATTCTTCTCTGCATCGGTAAGGTTGAACGGGGTGTCCATATCCACTCCTTTCCATATCAGTTTTACGATACAGTGCAGAATAATACTCTACAAAGCAAGAAGTGCCGCAACAATCGTTGCGACACTTCTTGATAAGGCTTTCACGCAAAGGCTGACGCGCCTCGCGCAGGCCAAGAACGGATCAGGCCCGGTGCTTGGAAATTTTTAGCCGCAGACAAAATACACAGGCTCTCATTGCGAAAACGAACTGGTCGGTTTCGGAACAAAAAGCCGGTTGTGACGCTGCATGCGGCTAAAAAGGCCAAACGCTAGTCTTCGCCTTCAGCGTGGGACTGCTTGCCGGCACCCTTCAGGCCATACATGGTGGTGGAACCGGAAGACCAGAACTCCAGCACTTCTTCGTTAACCAGCTTGGTGAGGATCTTCTTCACGTCGCGGGGACCTTTGTCAGGGAACAGGTCCGTAAAGTCCTTGAAATAGAACTTGGACTTGGAGGCGGCTTTGCTGTTCAGAAAATCAACAACAATATCTTTGTCGTCAGCCATGGTGATTCTCCTGTCCCGGCGGCGCGGATGCGCCGCCGGGGTTAAAACAAGATAGTCCTAGAACTTGAACTGCGTGCTCTGCCGCCAGGTGTAGTAGGCAGGGTCACGGAAGTCGTCGATAAGGTGGTGGGTGAACTCAAGGCCGGTCAGCTTGAAGAAGGTTTCCCAGCCGATGCGCTCAGCCCAGTCGCCCAGGCGTTCGTATTTATTGGCATTGGCAGCGTACACTTCAACGATGTGCTTCACGGTCTTGGTCAACGAAGGCCAGCGGGGCGGTTCGTTGGGGATGTAACCCACAACGACCTTGGAGAACTTGGGCATGCTGATGCGGTTGGAAACCTTGCCGCCCACCATGATGGCAACGCCGTCGCCGTCGCCGTCCGAGATGGGCAGCGCGGGACACATGGTGTAGCAGTTACCGCAGTACATGCAGCGTTCGTTCTTGATGGCGATGGAGTTCACCTTTTTGCCGTCAAGCTCCACCTTGGTGGGACGCACGGCGGCAGTGGGGCAAGCGGCCACGGCCAGGGGAATTTCGCACAGCTGGTCGGTCCACTCGTGGTCGATCATGGGCGGCTTGCGGTGGATGCCCACAAGGCCGATGTCGGAGCAGTGCACAGCGCCGCACATGTTGATGCAGCAGGCAAGGGCAATGCGCACGGGGGCGGGCAGACGCATGGACTTGAAGTCCTCAAACACAACGTCCATCACGGCCTTGACCGGGCCG
>NZ_JBAIYR010000313.1:0-2820 GCF_036763145.1 Desulfovibrio sp. 1188_IL3213
CTCATTTTGGGGGGAATCTCAAGCAACATGTGGATGTGATCAGGACAACACTCTGCCTCAACTATTTTCACATCTTTCCATTCGCACAATTTCCGCAGAATTTCGCCTATTGCTCTTTTCTTTTCACGAAGCGCGGGGGCTGCGTGGGGCATGGTTTCCGTTTGTTCCGGCATGTCGCGGTACGGGTTTTTGCGGCATTTAAGCATGTCGCAGCAGGGCGGGGTAAGCTCGGGCAGGCGCAGCAGCAGGGGCAGGCAATGCAGCCTGCCTTCTTCATCAACCGTGAAATCCAGCAGGAGAACGGTCGGTACGCGCCCTGCCTGGGGCTGCAAGGCCAGGTCTGCCCCCATAGGGCTTTTGGGCGGTGTTTCGGGCGTGCTTTCGTCGTGGCCTTCAGCCGGCCTGCTGCCTTCTTGCGGCATGTGGCGCAAAAGATTTTCGGCTTCCTGCACAAGGCCGGGCGAGAAGGGTTCGCATTGCAGTCTGACCGGACCCATGCGCCAGAGGTTCTGCAGTCCCTCAAGGGCCAGGGTCAGAGGTTGCGCCACCGAGGCGGGAGTTTCCCGCTCGTTCCAGCAAAGCCAGAGCATGACGGGGCCGGGATTTTCCACATGGGTCAGCCAGTCAAAGCATCGGCGGGCCAGGGTTTGGGCGCAGACCTGCCCTGCGGGGACGCTTTGCTGCGCCAGGCCGGAATCTTCCGGGGTGGGAGGCGAGAACGTGACGCAAGGAAACGACGCAACGAGCAGGCCGCCGGGAAGAACGGAACTTTGCGTTGTACGGTTTTTACCGTATTGAGGAGCAGGGTCTTGCTGCATAAAATTCAAAGCCTGTGGAGCGCGGTTGGTCAAAAAGGGCCGAACCGTGATCTCAGATCGGCTAAGGGCATCATGTTAGGGTATATCGGGGTGCTTGTCCAGAAGTCCGACGGTAAATATACGCCGGAAAATCCCGCGCCGGAGCCGTCTCAACTCCCTGAATCCTTGCAGGCTGCCGGTTTTGTGGCCTGGTGTGTATTTGCCATTCCGCACTTGCCATAGTTTCGCGCTTTGGCTATACTGAATCCTTACAAAGTTGCGCTTCGTGCCCGGCGGCTCGCCGCAGGGTGTGGACAGGCGCGTTTTTTGGACAAATTAAGAGGACAAGGCATGAAGAAAGACCATTCCTGTCAGGCCGGAAAAGAGGCGGCATCAACGGCCGCTTCCGCTACTGAAAGCTCCGCCGGCGGTTTCAGCCGCATGCGTTCCAAGCTCGCCTTTGACCGGCTTGTGGAGATGGGAGCCAAGATGGGGATGGAGAATCCTCTTTTTCTTTGCCACGAGCGCGCGGCCAAGGCCACTACGCTTATTGAAGGCAAGGAATATCTGAACTTTTCCACCTACGACTATTTGGATATCAACGCCCATCCGGAAATAACCGAGGTCGTCGCCGAAGCCGCCGCCGTGTACGGAACTTCCGCCGGAGCCAGCCGCCTTGTGGGCGGCGAGCGCCCGCCCCACCGTGCGCTGGAGCGCGCCTTTGCCGACCTGTACGGCGTGGAAGACAGCATCGTGTACGTGAGCGGCCATGCCACCAACGTATCCACTCTGGGCTTTCTGCTCGGCCACCGCGACGCCATCTTTCATGACGGTCTGGCCCACAACTCGCTGATCCAGGGCGCACGTCTGTCCCACGCGGCGCGCTACTCATACAATCACAACGATTGCGACGCCCTTGAGGAAATCCTCAAGGCCAAGCGCGCCGAGCACAAGCGGGCCATTATCGTCACTGAGGGCCTGTTCAGCATGGACGGCAATATTCCCGATCTGCCCCGCATCATCCAGCTGAAAAAGCAGTATGACTGCATGCTGCTGGTGGACGAAGCCCATTCGCTGGGCGTGCTGGGCGCAACCGGGCGCGGCGCCCACGAGCACTTCGGCATTGACGCCAATGAAGTGGACATGTGGATGAGCACGCTCTCCAAGTCCATGTGCGGCTGCGGCGGTTTTATCGCCGGCCGGCATGAACTGGTTGAATTTCTCAAGTACGGTTCGCCGGGCTTTGTGTTCAGTGTGGGCATGCCCCCGGTTATTGCCGTGGCCTGCCACAAGGCGCTTGACATCATGCTGCGTGAGCCGGAACGGGTACACAAGCTGCAGAGAATTTCCAAGTTTTTTGTGGAGTACGCCTCGAGCATCGGCCTTGATACGGGCGCTGCCCAGGGATACGCCATTGTGCCTGTCATGGTGGGCGACCCCATGGTGGCGGGCTTTTTGTCCAACGCCCTGTTCAAGCGCGGCGTCTACGTCATGCCCATCACCTTCCCGGCAGTCAAGGAGGGCACGGACAGGCTGCGTTTCTTCCTCTCGGCCGCCCATACGGAAGAGCATATCCGCAAGGCGCTTGATGCCGTAAAAGAAGAGATTCCCAAGGCACAGGCCATTGTTGAAAAATACAAGCGCGAACACGCCGAAGAATCCCTGGGCGAATAAAAACAGCACTCCGGCCGGGCCTTATGGCCCGGCTCTCGTTTGATGCGGAGACCGACATGTCTTTTACCAGTGGCGATGCCACAGAAGCGGGAGCGGAACGCGACCGGCGGGCAATGCCCCCGGTGATAGCCTATGTGCTGCTGTGGTTCCCCTTGTCCTCGGAGACCTTTATATTTCGTGAGGTTGTGCAGCTCAGGCAGCGGGGCCTTCCCGTTTATGCCTACAGCATGTACGGGGAAAATCTGAAGGGTTGCAGCGAAGAAATGCGCGGCTATGACGGCCCCGTGCGGCGTATGGGCTTCAGGGCCGCAGGCAGGGTTCTGGCGGCCTTCTGGCGCGCCCTGCGGCA
>NZ_JBAIYR010000314.1:0-2815 GCF_036763145.1 Desulfovibrio sp. 1188_IL3213
TCCTCAAGGTGCGCGCCCAGGTTCATGGCCGCATAGTGCGAAGGTTCGGTGGGTACCTCGTCGGAAAAGCCGCCCACCACAGCGCCGAGCTGGCTCAGCCATGCGGCCATCCAGGAGCCTTTGAAGCCCGTATGCCCGGTTACGAAAACCCGGCGTCCCTTATATGCATTGGCAAACATATGTGTTCCTCACAATAATTTCTTGCTGCATCCGCGCGCAGCCGCGCATATGCAGCGCAGGACAGGCCGGGTGCGGGGGCCTGCACAGCCCGGTGGGCCATGCAGGCAGCGCCGCTTGCACGTCAAGAGGGTTTATACCCAGAACGCGCGGCCGGAATCCCACATTTCGTTGAGTTTTATGGAGTCGCGCAGGGTATCCATGCACTGCCACTGGCCGGGATGCGGATACATGGAAAGTTGCCCTTCTTCCGCCAGCCGCTGCATGGGTTCCTTTTCAAGGTCGCAGCTTTCATCTTCGCTGAGGTAATCCAGAAACTCGCGCTTGAAAACAAAGAAACCGCAGTTGATGTATTCATCCAGCACGGGTTTTTCTTCCCAGGACAGTATCTTGCCCTGATCATCGGTGCGCACCGTGCCGAAGCGGGAGGGCATGCGCACGCCTGTGAATGTTCCGATGCTGCCGGACTGCTTGTGAAATTCGATCAGCTTGCTCAGGTCAATGTCCGCCACGCCGTCGCCATAAGTGACCATGAAATGGTCGGTGTCAATATACTTCGCCACGCGCTTGAGGCGTCCGCCCTTGAGGGTTTCTTCGCCGGTATCGCACAGGGTGACGCGCCAGTCTTCTATATGGCTGGGATATGTGGTGATGGTCCCGCTCTTCAGGTCCACGGTAAAATCCGTGTTGCGGATGTTATAGTCGTGGAAGTATTGCTTTATGACCTGGCCCTTGTAGCCCAGGGGCAGCACAAAATCCTTGAAGCCGAAACGCGCGTAGATGGACATGATGTGCCACAGCACGGGCCGCCCGCCAATCTCAACCATAGGTTTGGGTTTGACCGAGGTTTCTTCGCGCAGGCGCGTTCCCTTGCCGCCACACATAATAATGACTTTCATGTAAGTGCCTCCTGACGCCGCGCCTCAGGCCCAATGCCGTGCGCCGCGTGTGGCCCATGTGTAGCAGAACGCCGTGAGGAAAAAAAGCCCCGCCGCCCCGGCTTCCCTTTGCATCGGCGCGTGTGAAGGGGTATAAGAAATTACAGCGCTTGTACGCATGTCTCGCCTTTACCAAGAGGTATATATGAAAAAAGACAAAGGTTCCTTCCGTTTTCTACCGCTGATTCTGATCATGGCCGGTCTGTTGGCTGCCTGCATTACGTCCGGCCCGCAGAAAACTTTGAAAGATATGGCAGAAGCCCTGAAAAAAAATGACAGTGCAACCTTTCTGGCCCAGGTTGACCTTAAAAGCTTTGCGGCCAATGAAGTGAAAAACATGACCCGTGAAGACGCCCCACTGGGGCTGTTGGACAATCTGGGACGTTCGCTGGGCATCGGCGGCATGGACCAGTTGATCGGCAGCATAGTGGATATGGAGGCACGCCTTCAGGGCCATTTCAACCGTGGCGTAAGCACCGGGGAGATGGTGGCCCAGTGCCGCGAGGCGCAGACGCCTGATTGCCCCTGGGTTCCGGAAAGCCTGAGTTCTGCCAAGGTGACGGAAATCGGCCCTAATGCCGCCGTGGCCCAGGTGACAACGCCTGCCCGCATGACAAGCTGGCTTGCGCTGCGCAAGGTTGGCGAAAAATGGCTGGTGGTGGGGCAGGCTGTTATGGAAAGCACGGCCCGGCAGTATGCTGCCGATCCCGCCTCTGGCGGTGCGGCGCCGGGAAAGCCCGCCCCCCAGAAGCCCGCAACCCCCAAGCCCGCACCTGAAAAAACTGCTCCGGGTCAGGACAACAGGGCTGGAAACAACCAGGGCGTAAGCAGGCTCTAGAGCAATTTAACTTTTAAATTGCTCGGACGGCTGCGTAAGCAGTCGCCCGCCGCAAAGATGCAAGCGCAGCTTCAGCCGTTGCCCGAAAGGCTTGCGGAGTCCTGTTCCCCGCTGATACGTATCAAGCGCATGCCGGTGGTGCAATCCCCGGCATGCGCTGTTTTTTCGAGCATTTTCACTTTGAGATTGCCCTAATTCAGGCTGGGGGATATTTCGGTCACGATAGTGGCGGCCTGATGCAGCAGGCGCATTTCAAGCTGTTCGAGCAGTGCCTTGCAGCCTTCGCCGGTTTTGGCGGCCACGGGCAGGGCATGGGGAAAAGCGTCGGCCAGTTCGGCCCGTGCGGGAACCTCAAGCTGATCCCATTTGTTCAGGATGAGCAGGCGGGGCATGCGATCAAGCTCCATTTCGGACAGAATGGTTTCAACGGCGCTGATCTGCTGCAAAAGGTCCGGGTGAGAGGCATCGGCCACGTGCAAAAGCAGGTGGGCTGCTTCCAGTTCTTCGAGGGTGGCGCGAAAAGCGTCCATCAGTTCTTTGGGCAGATTGCGGATAAAACCCACGGTGTCCGCCAGAATAAGCTCTTTTTCGGCGGGAAAGCGCAAACGCCGCGTGGTGGGATCAAGCGTGGCAAAAAGCTTGTTTTCCACCAGCACTTCAGAGCGGGTGAGCGTGTTGAGCAGGGTGGATTTGCCCGCATTGGTATAGCCCACCAGCGCGGCCAGGGGAATGCCCTGACGTGAGCGGCGGTCACGGGTGAAGGCGCGCTGACGGCGCAAACGCTCAAGGTCTTTGCGGATGCGGGCCATGCGTTCGCGTATCTTGCGACGGTCGGTCTCGAGCTTGGTTTCGCCGGGGCCAA
>NZ_JBAIYR010000315.1:0-2788 GCF_036763145.1 Desulfovibrio sp. 1188_IL3213
CCACATCGCAGGCCGGGTGCAGCTTGGACACGGCAATGAGAGACACGTCCTCCCTGGGCCGCCCGGCGGCGGCACAGGCGGCATCGAGCCTTTCCAGCACACGGCGGTAGCGATCGCGCAGTTCCATAGCCTACTCCGCCATAAGCCCCAGGTCGCGCAAAAAGGCCGTGTCTTCGGTCCAGTGTTCGCGAACCTTGACCCACAGTTCCAGGTGCACCTTGCCGCCCACCAGTTCCTGAATGTCCTTGCGGGCTTCAGTGCCGATGGCCTTGATGGACTGTCCGGCGCGCCCGATGACCATGGCCTTGTGCATGGGACGGGCCACATAGATGGTGGCATGAATGACCGTCTGCCCGCGCTCTTCATCCTCTTCCCAGCTTTCCACATCCACGGCCACGGAATAGGGAACCTCCTGCCGCAAGTGCAGAAAGAGCTTTTCGCGAATGATTTCGGCCGTCATAAAGCGCAGAGGCGCGGTGGATATCTGGTCTTCGGGGAACTGAGCCTGCCCTGTGGGCAGTTTTTTATGGATAAGTTCCACCAGATCGGCAAGCCCGTCCTTGTTCAGGGCCGAAATGGGAAAAATATCGGCTCTGGGCCACATTTCATGCAGCCTGGTCAGCAGGGGCAGCATGCGGCTTTTATCGCCGAACAGGTCCACCTTGTTGACCACCACGATCATGGGCCGTTCGTCGCTGGCAAGAGCCTGAGCCACCGGGGCGAGATCGCGGTCGAGAAATTCGGGATGACGGATATAGAGGTGGGCGTCCAGCACGGGCATGATGATGTCGGCCTGGTTCAGGCTCTGCCACACAGCCTGAATCATGGTCTTGCTCAGCCGCCCGCGAACCTGGGTGAGGCCGGGGGTATCCATAAAGATGGTCTGGGCCTCGTCATCGGTGAGGATGCCCACAATCTGGTTGCGCGTGGTCTGCGGCTTGGGCGTGACAATGGTCACCTTTTGCCCCAAAAGGGCATTGAGCAGTGTGGATTTGCCGGCATTGGGCGGACCCATGAGTGCCACCCATCCGCAACGGTAGTGCAGATCTGTCATTACGTCTCCTGGCCGGACAACCGGCCTACGCTGCGCACACAAGGCGCAAAGTTTTTCAAGGGGCTGTGTTCAAGCGCATGCCGCCCGCGCAAAACGGGCTTTTGCCCGGCAAAAACAAACTGCCGGGCAAGGCCGTACCGGATACGGCGGGATGGGGGTTTTCCCGCAATGCCGACGAAGGAAACAAGGCGGCTTTTGCAGCGGACGTTTTCAGAACCAGCCCCAGATACATGCTAAATCTGCTTTTCTGTCCCATATCCGCGCCTTCCGGTCAAGCTGCAAGGCTCCGTGCGCCCTGCCCCACTTGACGACCATGCCGCCAGCGCTTACTCTCGCGCCCATGTTTACCCTTATTACCTATATCGCTCTTATCGTGGGCGTAAACTACGCTTTTGCCGTCACGCCCCTTGTGGAACTGCCCAATGGAGAAATGTGGCCGCCTCTGTCTCTGGTGGTGGGCTTTATCTTTGTGGTGCGCGACTACGCACAGCGCCGCGTGGGCCATAAGGTGCTGTGGGCCATGCTGGTGGGCTGCATCGTGAGCTGGTACATGGCAACGCCGCAGCTTGCCCTTGCCAGCGCAGCGGCCTTCGCCATCGGCGAACTGGGGGACTGGGCGCTGTTCACCTTTACCAACCGCCCGTTTTCGCAGCGCATACTTATCTCGAGTCTGGTGGGCGCGCCTCTGGACAGCGTTGTTTTTCTGCTCATCATCGGTCTTGCCACGCCCTGGTCAATCATCACCATGAGCGCAAGCAAACTGCTTGGCGCGCTTCTGGTTTTCTGGCTGGTGCGCCGCCGCGAGCAGCGCGAATACGCCCTGGGGGTACAGGCATAAAGCCCGCGGAAACAGCCTCTTCGGCCTGAAAATTTACCGCCGGAGCGCGTTCACGTGAACATGCTCCGGCGGTTTGCTGTTGGAACGTCAGACCCGCAAGAAGCGCCGTCCGCGACGCCTCCCCCGAGGGCTGCGCCCTGCCTACTTTTCCACCCTGAAGGTATTGCTGATGACAGCCAGGTCTTCCAGCACCTCCTGCGGCAGATGGCGGAACGGCGGCATGACCGTGCCGGGATAGCCGTTGGTGATGACCTCCAGGGTGCGCGCATGTGTCATTGAATACTGCTGCAGATCCGGCGGGGGCGGCAGCAGCGTATGCCCGAATTCCGTAATCTCGCCCTCGACGCCGTGGCAGACGGCGCAGGATTCGGCCCAGACGATCATGGCGTCGCTTTCCGGCTCGCGGTCGGGCGGTACGTCGGCCTTGCCGAACATGTCAAAGCGCCTGGCCATAGTGTCCAGCACCATTTCTATCTTCTCACGGTCATACAGGCGAAAATACGGCATGCCCGAACCGGGAACGCCGTCGCGCACCAGCGTGTACACGTACTCCCTGTTGGCGCGTATGGCGGCGACATCTTCGGCCGGGATCAGCAGACGTCTGGCAACGGGGCCATCCCCCCTGCCCTCCAGACCATGACAGGGCGCGCACGCCTGATCATAAATAGTGTCACCGTTGTCATAGACCGTCTTGAGCTTGAAGGCATAGCCATCCAGCGCGGGCTGGCGGAAGGGATCAAGAGCCTTGGCCCTTTGGGCGCGGTAGGCGTCGTTGGCGGCCTGAACCGGATTCATGGCCTGATCCTGAATAAACTGGCGTCCCACCAGCATGGCCGCAAAGGCCACGGGTAGCAGCCAGAGAAGGCTGCGCGGGGCCGCCGCCGAATCGGGCGTGG
>NZ_JBAIYR010000316.1:0-2786 GCF_036763145.1 Desulfovibrio sp. 1188_IL3213
ATCATCAACCGCCATAGTGACGGCTTGCTGCCTCAATTCCTGTGAATAACGTCCCCGTGGTGCTTTCGTCATAGAACCTCCTCAATGGATATGGACTATGGCGTCCGTTTTTTCCAGCCTATCTCACAACAGTGCCACAATAGTTGCGCTGCTGAAGTTTTTTGCCGTTGAAAAAGGCCTGCTGGCAAAAATAAGCTGCTCCAAGCTTGATTTACTGCAAAAAAACTCCGTACGTTAATCCGGTGTATTGCCTTTACCGGAATCATGACGATGTATATTTCCACACGGCCTGTGATTGACGCCGGATATTTCTCATGCCAATATACGGCGAATAAACCATACAACCTGTCGACACGCGCCGGAAAAACCGACGTCTGGCGCATCAGCCATGCGTCCAGGGCGGAGCGTGCCTTGAATGATGCGCTCCCGCCAGCCGGGTACGCACATGAAAATTGTTCGCCAGAATGTGTGGATGGCCCGTTTTCCGGCCAGCCGGGTACGCGGCATGGACATATGTACCGGTTTTCAGGAACAAATTTTTGCCTACAGATTTTCGCCCGATGGCGGCAAGCCGAACAGGCACGGGTTTGACCGGGTGGGACGTGCAGGGGCGGGCGTTGCTGAAACAGCCGTATTTATTTGGCCGACCTTGTTTACGCATGGCCGGGCCGCTGACCCGACTGTTGTTTTAATTGCTGGTGCGGCTGCGGACGTAACCACAGGCAAGGCCGCCTGCATGGCCGGTAAAAGCGACTGGCAGGCAATTTAAGCCAGGCAGCTTCAGGACAAAGCATGGCCTGAAGCGGGACAAGACACAGCCGAAATTTTTTGCGTCTTCCGGAATTTTTTGCGTCTTCCGGCTGAAGCTGAAGCGGCCCGACGCCGCCTTTCCCGCACAGAAGATCCCCGGAAATAAAAAGCCCCGGACTTCACGCCCGGGGCATATACGCAGCCAAAATGTTCAGAAGCCGAATTTCCGGCTACATGGGCTTGCCATTGTCATTCCCGTTATTCCGGGCTGTTATGTCAATTTCATCAGGTTCGGTAGTGGCTTTTTTAAAGTTTCTGATAGCCCTGCCAAGTCCGCCGCCGATTTCAGGCAGTTTTTTTGCGCCAAACAGCAACATGACCACAACCAACACAACCAGCAAATGCTGAATACTTAATGCTCCCATAGCAAAAACCGTCCTTCCTGTTAAGGGCCCAAGTTGGCTGGCCTGAACAGGCCCGAAACTTCAGCCAATTTTGTTTATTATACGCTCTCCCGACGCAAAAGCAACAATTAAGCGCGACATGCGGCCCGTGGCCGCGCCGCGACCGTACCATTTTCATTGTACATTGCACCGGATGGGGATATGTTCCGCCACCCGGAAAAATCCATACCGAAAAAATTTATTTCAGGAACAGCATGACCGCATCCTTCGAAGAGCTGGGCTTGTCCCGCGAACTGTTGAAAGCCGTTGAAGACATGGGCTTTGAAGAGCCTTCCCCCATACAGATTCTGGCCGTTCCCTGCCTGCTGGCAGGCAACGACGCCTTTGGTCAGGCGCAGACGGGAACCGGAAAAACCGCCGCCTTTGGCCTGCCCATTCTGGAAAAGCTCACACCCGCAAAAAATATACAGGCCCTTATTCTGTGCCCCACGCGTGAGCTTGCCATTCAGGTGGCCGAAGAGCTGAGCAAGCTCGCCGCCTGCAAGCGTGGCGTCACCATTCTGCCCATCTACGGCGGGCAGCCCATTGAACGGCAGCTGCGCGCCCTGGCCAAGGGCGTGCAGGTTGTGGTGGGTACGCCCGGGCGCGTCATGGACCACCTCAAACGCGGAACCCTGCGTCTGAACGAAGCCAGCATGGCCGTGCTGGACGAAGCGGACGAAATGCTGGATATGGGCTTTCGTGAAGATATTGAATCCATTCTGGAACAGACCCCGGCCACTTGCCAGCGGGTGCTTTTTTCAGCCACGGTTCCCCCGGCCATTCGCGAATTGAGCAAACGCTTTCTCCGCGAACCGGAAATGCTCACCGTTGCCCAAAAAATGCTTACGGTTCCTGCCATTGAGCAGATTTACTACGAAGTGCGCCCCCACCAGAAAATGGACGCCCTCTGCCGCCTGCTGGACTCGCGCGCCTTCCACAAGGCGCTTGTGTTCTGCTCTACCAAGCGCGGTGCGGATGAAGTGACCACACATTTACAGCAGCGCGGCTATCAGTCCGACAGTCTGCACGGCAACCTCGCCCAGTCGCAGCGCGACCGCGTGATGCAGCGCTTCCGCTCCGAAGGTCTGGACGTGCTGGTAGCCACGGATGTGGCGGCGCGCGGCCTTGACGTGGACGATGTGGATGCCGTCATCAACTACGACATTCCCCACGATGTGGAAAAATACGTACACCGCATCGGTCGCACAGGGCGCGCGGGCCGTGTTGGCAGCGCCTTTACCTTTGTGACCATGCGCGAACATTACAAAATGCGCGATATCATCCGCTGCACCCGCGCGCGCATCACCGAAGGCCGCCTGCCGAGCCTGCATGATATGGACAATATCCGCACCTCCCGCCTGCTGGAGGAGGTACGCCAGACCGTTGAAGCCGGCACGCTTGAGCGCTGGCTCACCCTGCTGGAAGGTTTTCTGACCACGCAGTTTCCTGACGGCGAAATTACCAGCCGTGACATTTCCGCCGCCCTTTTCAAACTGCTCATGCAGCGGGATTTTGGCGACCAGGACAAACCGCTGGACCAGGACCCGCTGGCCGTGGACCCCCGCCGCCAGTCCAGGGACAGGGACGGCG
>NZ_JBAIYR010000317.1:0-2777 GCF_036763145.1 Desulfovibrio sp. 1188_IL3213
GGGTGAACCGCGCCGACCTGGCCCGCATCGTTGCCACGGGCTACGGGCGCATCGCCCTGCCCTTTGCCCATAAAACCGTAACTGAAATCACCTGTCATGCGCGTGGCGCTTCGTGGCTTTTTCCCGGTTCCGGCGTAGTGCTCGACATTGGCGGCCAGGACAGCAAGGCCGTCAGCCTGGATGAAAACGGCGGTGTGCGCGATTTTGTCATGAACGACAAATGCGCGGCGGGCACAGGGCGCTTTTTGCAGGTTCTGGCCGGTATTTTGGGCATGCCGCTGGACGAACTGGGCAAGGCGGCGGCTGAAGGCAAGCCGGTTCCCATTTCGAGCATGTGCGCTGTTTTTGCAGAAACAGAAATCGTCGGCCTGTTGGCTCAGGGAACCCCGCCCGCCGATCTGGCAGCCGGGGTTTTTGTGTCCATAGCCAGACGCATGCGGGGCCTTGCCCGCCGCATCTCTTTTACAGGCCAATGTGTTTTTACGGGCGGCATGGCTGCAAGCCCGGCGTTTTGCAACTTTCTTTCCCGCGAACTGGAAATACCCGTGCGGGTTCCCGACGAGCCGCAACTGACGGGCGCTCTGGGCGCTGCCTTGCTTGCGGCGCATCAGCTTGAAAAACAGCAATGTGCCTGGAGCATTTAACATTTGAAATGCTCGCTTACGGCAGGCAAAAGCCTGCCTGCTCGCATTTCGCGTCAATGATTTTCAGAAAAATCCTTGCGGAGCAGTTTACAAATGAAATGAGTTAACTGCCCTAGACGGCCAGACATAGTGACAAAACTCTAAACCATCCGGGAGCAGACATGAAGTGCGCCAGTTTTGACAGGATCACCACGGCCTTTGAAAAAAACGTGCTCAACCTTACGGAAGCCAAGCAGAACGGCAAAAAAGTGGTGGGACAGTTCTGCCTGTATTCGCCCTCAGAAATTGCCCTGGCAGCCGGGGCAATTCCCGTGTCTCTCTGCGGCACAAAAAACGACTCCATTCCCGCTGCCGAGGAAGTGCTGCCCCGTTCCCTCTGCCCACTGATCAAAAGCAGCTTCGGTTTTGCCCTCAACGACAGTTGCCCCTACCTTGCGGCTGCGGACATTGTGGTGGCCGACACCACCTGTGACGGCAAGAAAAAGATGTATGAACTGCTTGCCCCATACAAGCCTGTGGCCCTGCTGCAGCTGCCGCAGATTCAGGACAGCGATGCCCTGTCTTACTGGCGCAAGCAGTTTGAAGGGCTGGTGCGCCGCCTTGAACGGGAATTCGGCGTCAGCATCACCGATGCCAAACTGCGCGAGGCCATTATCCTCATGAACCGCGAACGGCTGGCGCTCAAGGCAGTCATGGATATGGCGCAGCGCAGACCCTCGCCTGTCACCGGCGTGGAACTGGTGGAAATCGCCTTTAAAACATCCTTTTTCCCCGACAAGGAAGTGGGCATCGCCATGCTGCAAGACCTGGCCCAAGAACTGGGCGCACTTGCCGCTGAAGGGCAAACGGCTTTCAGCCCCGAGGCTCCGCGCATTTTGCTTACAGGCGTTCCCGTGGGTCTTGGTTCGCACAAGGTCGTGCGCCTTATTGAGGAATGCGGCGGCAGCGTTGTCTGCCTTGACAATTGCTCGGCCTATAAAAAAACCCGCGTCATGATGGAAGAAGACAGCGACCCGCTGACCGAAATGGCAAGGCGCTATCTGGACGTACCCTGCGCCGTCATGTCGCCCAATCCGCACAGATATGAAGCATTGCGGCAGATGGCGGCGGATTTTTCGGCAGATGCCGTGGTGGACCTTACCTGGCAGGGCTGTCAGACCTACGCTGTTGAAGCCTGGACGCTTAAAAAATTTGTGCAGAACGACCTGGGCCTGCCCTATCTGAATATTGAAACAGACTATTCCGAGACAGACACCGAACAACTCAAGGTGCGCGTTGAGGCTTTTCTGGAAATGCTGTAACCCTCGCCGCGCCGTTGCCCCGCAGAAGCAAAAAACAGAGCCTGTTGCCTCCCCTCGCACCAATGCCGGGCGGCAACAGGCTCTGTTCAACCCAGAGCATTTTCACTTTGAAAAAGTGTAAATGCTCTAACGCTGCACGAAAGCGCAACGCGCCACAATGTGGCGTGGATTCAGCTGAAAATCACATTTTACGGCTGAATGAACACTTTGAAATGTGAAGTATTTCAAAGTTAATCTGCTCTAAAGACGAGTTTTCTCCTAACTGCGGGTGCTACCGCGCCCTGCCCGTCCATGCCTTACGGCCGCTTGCCCACAACACCAGCGACAGCACGCCGAGAACGGCGGCAAGCCCCAGATGCGCAAGATCCATCCCCATGACCAGTTCCGGGGCAAAAGAAAATGCGGGCAGATTTTTCAGCACGCGAAAAATCCCCGTAAGCACAAGGCCCGCAACCAGCCAGACGCGCACAGTCCCCCAGAACACGAGCCGGGGAAAACCGCCGCCCGCTTTCAGCTTGAGCGTCACCAACAGGCAGCACAGCGCAATGAGCAGCGCGCCCGCCACATAGTGAATATTGAGGGTAGTATAAAAATCCCCGGTCCAGCCCATGCCGGGCAGCCTGGTCAGCCCATAACGCGTGGCTATGGGCATCTGCATCATGCCGGTAAAACCCAGTACAAGGGCCAAAGCAACCCATACCCGCTTTATCCAGCCGGGAACCGACGATGGCGTGTCTTTAGCCGCCTCTGCGCTTATGCCCGCACCAGCCGCCTGCTTTTCCTCCAGCGCGGCACTGCCGCTTTTGGCGCTCCGCGCCATGCCTGCCGCAAT
>NZ_JBAIYR010000318.1:0-2772 GCF_036763145.1 Desulfovibrio sp. 1188_IL3213
GCACGTCGCGCACGCGGTCACCGATCATCCACGAATCGGCAAGGTCGATATGCAGATCGCGGGCGGCCTGAAGAATAAGCCCCGGCTCCGGCTTGCGGCACTGGCACGGACCGGTAATTTCCGGCAGGTGCGGGCAGTAGTACCAGGCGTCAATGGCGGCGTTCTTTGCCGCCAGGTCGGCATTGATCCATTCTTCCAGGCGTTTGAGGGCGTCATGGTCAAACATGCCGCGCGCAATGCCCGACTGGTTGCTTACCACCACCAGAACGTAACCGACGGCGCGCAGGCGCTTGAGCGCCTCAGGCACGCCGGGCAGCCACTGCCAGTCCTCCTTGCGGTGAACATAGCCCGTATCCCTGTTCAGGGTTCCGTCGCGGTCAAGAAAAATGGCCCGGCGCAATGCCGTTTTTTCCGTCATGATTCTGCTCCTGCCCTGTTTGTTCCGTCGTGTGCCGGTGTCTTACTGCTTGTGATAACCGCGCAGGGTGGCGGCCTCTTCCGCTGCCTGGGCCACCGGGGCGGGCACAACGGTCTTGCCTATGGGGCAAAGGGCCAGAGCCGCCAGCTTGACGTGCTGCCAGGCAAAGGGAATGCCGATGATGGTCACGGCGCAGGCCGCCGCAGACACCAGATGCCCCAGGGCTATCCAGATGCCCGCAAAAACAAGCCAGACGATGTTGCCCACTGTTCCCAGCATACCGGTCCCCACATCGGGCTGTCCGGTGAGCACCTCGCGCGAGACGGGCATCTTGCCGAAGGGAAAAAAGGCGAAGTTGCCCATGACGAAACAGGCGCGGCCCCAGGGAATGCCGATGATGGAGATAAAGCAGAGCACGCCGAACATCCACCATACAAGGCCCATGACGAGGCCGCCGAGTATGAACCACAGGGCATTGCCAAGGCAGCCCAAGGTACTGTTCATATTTCCCCCAGTCCGGCGGCAGACGCCGGTGTATCACTGCACATGCAAAAGAACACGAAAAGCGGCGCGCTTGCCCACCGCCATGCCCCGGACATCCGAGCAATTTCACTTTGAAATTGCTCTGGCGGCTGCGTGAGCAGTCGCCCGCCGCAAAGGTGCAAGCGCAGCTTCAGCCGTATAAAAACAGCCCGCCCGCGAAACCGGCGCAGACGGGCTTGAGCCACGCAAGGCGGCTGAGAACTGACGCGCCGGAAATCAGAAGTTTACTATAACCTGTTCATTTTCTTCGCCAGCAGCATTTTTGCCACGGCGGGCCACATCGCCGATATGCCAGGCGCGCAGATTGAACGCCTGAATACGGCTGATGGCCTCTTCGCTCTGGTCAGGGGGCAGCACCAGCACGTAACCTATGCCGCCGTTGAATATTTGAAGAATTTCGGGCCAGGAAAGGTCGCCCGTTTCCTTGAGCCATCTGAAAACCGGAGCCATCTGCCAACTGCCGAAGTTGATGCGGGCCTCCACCTGTGCCGGCAGCACACGGGGGATATTGTCATAAAAGCCGCCGCCCGTGATGTGGGCCATGCCCTTGACGTTAAGGTCGCGCAAGAGAGAGCGCACGGCCTCCACATAAATGATGGTGGGGGCAAGCATAACGTCGCGCACGGTGGCGCCGTCGGCTCCGGGAAAGGCGTCGTCGGGCGAAAGGCCGCTTTTTTCCAGCACCTTGCG
The DNA here is from genome assembly GCF_036763145.1 of Desulfovibrio sp. 1188_IL3213. Classification (NCBI taxonomy): domain Bacteria; kingdom Pseudomonadati; phylum Thermodesulfobacteriota; class Desulfovibrionia; order Desulfovibrionales; family Desulfovibrionaceae; genus Desulfovibrio; species Desulfovibrio sp. 1188_IL3213. Next base: position 1,652 of record NZ_JBAIYR010000318.1, read on the forward strand.
GGCCAGGGAATAACCGTTGGAATGCAGGCCCGACGAGGCAATGCCCACAATGTGGTCGCCCACCTGAATGCTCGAACCGTCAATAAGCTTGGCGTTGTCCACAATGCCCACGCAAAAACCAGCCAGATCATATTCGCCGGGGGCATACATGTCGGGCATTTCCGCGGTTTCCCCGCCCAACAGGGCGCAGTCGGACTGGCGGCAGCCTTCGGCCACGCCACCGATGACGGTGTGCGCCGTGTCTACATCCAGCTTGCCTGTGGCAAAGTAGTCAAGAAAGAACAGAGGATTGGCCCCCTGAACAAGAATATCGTTCACGCTCATGGCCACCAGGTCGATGCCCACGGTATCGTGTTTGTCAAAAGCGAAAGCCAGCTTGAGCTTGGTGCCCACACCATCGGTGGAAGAAACCAGCACAGGCTCGCTCATGCCGCTGAGATCGGGACGGAAAAGGCCGCCAAAGCCGCCGATGTCTGAAATGACGCCCCTGGTCTGGGTGCTCTGCACCATGGATTTGATACGCGACACAAGGGTGTTTCCCGCCTCAATGTCAACGCCTGCCTGAGTATAGGCTTTCGCGCGGTCGCTGGACATCCGTAGCCTCCTTTGGATTGCGGTTCTTTAGCAGATTTTGCCGCAAAGCCCAAGCGACTTTTTTGCATGGCCGCGCCTCCATTTTTCCTTGTCGCTCCGCTGCCCCTGCTGCCGAACGGTTTTGCCCGCTGCCATATTCCGCGCTGCATAACGCACTCTTTTTCTTCTGTCCGCGCGGGCATCTGCACATAAAACGCGTGCTCCCCGGCAGGCGCGGCCTTGCCGGGCCTTCAGCATTCCTGCTGCACCATTGTCCGCCAAAAACAAAAAATCCGCCAATTCCCGCTTCCCTGTAGACCAGTCGGCCAGCCATTGCTAGACTGACAGCGCGAAAAGCGCCAAAATACAGCCACACCGCGCCATACCGAACCTCGGCAACGGGCAGGCCAGCCGGATCGCCGCGAAAAACGCCGCATTGTGCCGGATGTCAGGCTTCATCAGCGTGCTACAGGCATAAAACTTGCTTGCATCTGCTCCAAAAGCGCACACGGCTCAGCATGCGCCTGCGTCCCGCAAACCGCCGGGCC
>NZ_JBAIYR010000319.1:0-2748 GCF_036763145.1 Desulfovibrio sp. 1188_IL3213
CCTCCAGCTGGCCGACAGCCTGCCAGGCTGCGCCTGCTGCCTGTTGCGCCATGACGGCCTGACACAGCACTCACGCAACTGGCGAGGGCGTAACGCCTGACCACGGCTGCCATCGGTTCCTCACACTCCTCGCATCCTCTTTGCCTTGCGAGGACGATGGCAACGCTTTCGCACACAGGCACGCCTGATAAATCTTTCGCACGACATGGTACGGAGCAAACAGACGCTCCGTACCATGTCGCTTTTTGTATTTGCAGGTGTTCACCGAAATATTGCTCACCTCTGTTCAGTGTCTGAATTGCAGTCAAAGACAAACAATGCCGCGCAGCGCCCCCATGCTTGTCATGCTTCGTGAAAAAGTCTAGACTTTGGGGCCGATACATAATCACAGCACTGAGGCAAACATGGACATTATACGCTATATTCACGCGGCCGATCTGCATCTGGACACCCCTTTTCGCGGCCTTTCGCGAGAAGCCGCCCAGGGAAGCCATCTGGCGCAACTGCTGCATGATGCCACTTTCAAGGCTCTGGAACGGCTCTTCCGCCTGTGCGAAGCAGAAAAACCCGACTTTCTTGTTCTGGCCGGTGACGTGTATAACGAAGAAGATCACAGCGTTAAGGCCCAACTGCGCCTGCGTGACGGCTGCCTGCGCCTCAAGGCCGCCGGAATTCGCGTCTTTATCGCCCACGGCAATCACGACCCGCTCAACTCCATGCTTGAGTCCATCCGCTGGCCCGAAAATGTGACGATTTTCGGCCCTGAGGTTGAACGGCACATTGTAGAAAAAAACGGCATGCCTCTGGCTGTCGTACACGGCATAAGCCATGCCAAAGCCCGCGAAGGGCGCAATCTTGCCCGCCTCTTTCGACGCGATGCCGCATATGACTGTTTTCAGCTCGGCGTTCTGCACTGCACTGTCGAAGGCGAAAACAAAGCCGACCGCTACGCCCCCTGCTCGCTTGACGACCTCAAAAATACCGGTCTGGACGCCTGGGCGCTTGGTCATGTGCATGAAAGACGCACCCTGAGCCAAAATCCGTTTATTGCCTACTGCGGCAACAGCCAGGGCCTGCATGTCAATGAAACCGGTCCGCGCGGTTGCCTGTCGGTCACGGCCCACCCTGCTGAACCGCTGTCCGGTACTGCAAATCCGCCGGATGAGCACGGAGCCGTTTCATATCACTGCCAGGCAGATTTTGTGCGGCTTGGGCCGGTTCAGTGGACGGGGCTGGATCTCGGGCTTGACGGCGTGGAGCACCTTGATCAGGTGGAAAACCGCCTTGCCCAGTGCCTTGACCAGGCAGCCGAAGCCACGGAACCAGGCTGTGAAGCCCTGCTCGCCCGCGTTCGCCTGTACGGCCGCACCAGCCTGGACGCAGCCCTGCGCGATACCGGCAATCAGGAAGACATTCTGGAACGTCTGGGACATTTTGCTTCCGGCACTCCTGGCGTCTGGGTCAAAGACCTGCGCGTGGACACAAGCCCACCCGTAGACAGCGCCCAGTATCTCCAGCGCGAAGACCTGCTGGGGGAGGCACTGCGTCTGGCACTGCGCATGAGTGAAAGCCATGAGGCGCTGCAGGAGGTGGGGGGGCCAGCCCTGTCCCCGCTGTTCGGGCATACGCAGCTGCGAAAAATACTGGCCCAGCCAGATGACGGCCAGATGCAGGCCCTGCTGGAAGAAGCTCAACGACTTTGCATAGACCTTCTGGAGGTTCGCTGATGCATATCCAGTCCTTCCATATGGACGGATTCGGCATTTTCTCCGATGTGACGGTTGAAGGTCTGGCTCCCGGACTTTCCATTTTTCTGGGAGAAAACGAAGCCGGAAAATCTACCTGCCTTGAATTTTTGCGTACCACTCTGGCGGGGTATCCCGCGCCCAACAGCAGGGAAGGCAAACTGATTCCCGGGCCTTTGCGTGGCGGCAACGCAGGCGGCAGCCTCACCCTTCACACCCAGGAAGAGGGCATTCTCCGTCTCACCCGCCGCCCCGGCGGTTCCGGGGGCCACGTTTCCCTTGCCGACGGACAGGGTAAACCTTTGGATGAAGACGTGCTGCGACGCCTGCTTTCAGGCGTCAGCCGCGATGTGTATCGCAACGTCTTTGGCTTCAGCCTCACCGAACTGGAAAATATGGGCAACCTCACCGGCGAAAGTGTGCGCCACGCCCTGTATGGCGCCAGTTTCGGTCCGGGTCTGCGCTCTCCGGGCGAAGCACTGGCTATCCTGAAAAAACAGACGGATGAAATTTTCAAGTCCGGCGGCAGCAAGCCTCCTCTTAACCAGGCCCTCAGGCAGTTGAATGACCTGCGCCAGCGCATGGCCGAACTGCGCCAGCAGCAAGCCGGTTTTGATGCTCTTGCCGGTGAGCTTGGTGAAAAAAAAGAAGATCTGGCTGCCGTGCGCGGCCACAAATCACGTCTGGAAGAAGAACGCCGTCTGCTTGAACGCCGTTTGAGCGTATGGCTGCAGTGGAATGAGTGGCGGATGGTCTGCGCCGCCCTTGAGCGACTGGGACCGATCAATCCCTCATTTCCTGAAGATGGTCAGGCGCGCCTTGCACGCGCGCAAGAAGCGCGCGAAAGCTGCGAACGACATTTGGCCGCACTCACAGAAAAACTTAATCTTTTACGTGAACGTCGTAATGCCATTCAGCCCGATGAGGCCCTGCTGGAAGCCTTGCCGCCCCTGCGCCGCATGGCTGAACGGAAAAGCGGCTTCCGCCGCGCGCTGGCAGCGCT
>NZ_JBAIYR010000320.1:0-2741 GCF_036763145.1 Desulfovibrio sp. 1188_IL3213
GCTCATTTGCTTGAATCTGTTCGGCAAGGATTCTCTGGAAGAACTTCTGAATCCGCGAAGACGAAAAACTATAAACACCTATAGTTATAGCCTGTTAGCTATGGGTGCTTAACCGGACAACATTGATGTCATAATGTGTTTCCAGTGCCATGCGTACGGCTTCGCGGCCGTTCTGGGCAAGGTCGCATTCAATGTTGAGGTGGCGCAGCATGGCTCTGGCTATTTCCTGGTTGACCTCGTTGTCTTCCACCAGAAGAATCCTGGTGTTTCCGGCATTTTGCAGGGGCGGAACGCCATGCGTATCATCGCCGGCCTCACAGTAGACATTGCGTGCGGGGGTGCATGGCATGTGCAGGTGAAAACGCGAGCCTTCGCCAAGCCTGCTTTCGCACCACAGCCTGCCCTGCATAAGTTCCGCGATGCGCTTGCATATGCTCAGCCCCAGACCCGTGCCGCCAAAGCGGCGGCTGATACTTGAGTTGGCCTGCGTGTAGGGATCAAAAAGGTGCTGCTGGTACTCGTCGCTAATGCCCATGCCCGTATCTGAAACCTCAAAGTGCAGCCAGTCGCCATCGTTGTTCTGTTCCCGGCGGATGTGCAGTCCCACCCTGCCCCTGGCAGTGAACTTGACCGCATTGCTCATGAGGTTGAGCAGCACCTGTTTGAGGCGCAGGCTGTCGCCCCAGAGTTTGAGGGGCACATCGTCTTCCAGGTGGCAATGGTATTCAAGCCCTTTCTGCTCCATGGCAAAACGCACGGATGTATGAACAAAATCCAGCACTTCCTCAAGCATAAAATTGACGTTTTCCAGTTCCATCTTGTTGGCTTCGATTTTTGAAAGATCGAGCACATCGTTGATGATGGCGAGCAGGTTTGTGGAGGAGGATCGGATTTTCAGCAGGTATTCCTTGAGTTCTCCTTCCGGGCCGCTCTGCAGGGCCAGATGGGTGAGGCCGATGATGCCGTTGAGGGGAGTGCGGATCTCGTGACTCATATGGGCCAGAAATTCTGTTTTGGCCTGAGAGGCAATGACCGCTGACTGTTTTTCGTGCCGGGTACGCAGTATGTCGGTGATGTCCGTGCTGATGGAAAGCCGCACGGGCCTGTCATTGTCCCATTTGATAACCTTGTCCACCACGGTGTACGTGCGGCTGGTGACCTCATTCTGGTACGTCCACTGATAGGGCTCGCCCGAATGCCGAATGATGGGATTGGTGCAATAGGGGCAGGGGCTGTCCCGGCCCATAAGCCTTTTGTGGCAGCTGTCCTCTTCGGGATTTTGCGATGCGGGAAATGTTTCTGCGATGCTTTTATTAGAAAAAAGAATTTTGTTTGTTTCCATGTCCACAATGCAGACGGGATTGGGGAATGCGTCAAGGATGTCGCGAAGCTGTTTGTGCTTTTGCCGCAGCTTGCCGTAAAGGCTAAAGTGGGTGAGCACCATAGCCATGATGTTGCTTAAAAGATGGCATATGCTTTCATCGTCCTGTGACCAGCCCTGATCGGGAATGCGCCTGGTCAGGCAGATGCCGCCGCACAGCCCGCCTTCGTGGACAATGGGAATGCACATGGCGGCCTTGACCTGCCGCGCGAGGAAAAAGTCTTTTTGTGGCCCCTCGGGCAGCTGCCCGGTATCAGAAACGCAAAACTCTTTGCGCTGCAAAAAGATATCCAGCAGGGGGGTCATGTCTTCCAGTGTCGGCAGGGGCAGCGTGCAGGCCGCGCTGGGTACGGAGCTTGTCCACACAAACGGCTCGCCCCAGCTGTTGTTGGCGTATTCCAGAAGAATCACCTGCCCGCAGTGCAGGGTTTCGCCCATGCTGGCGAGGCTGGCGCGCAAAAAAGGGGCCTTGCTGTAATGCAGGAGTGCGGAACTGGAGATTTCCAACGCCAGAATCATTGGGCTGACGCCGGGACCGTCTGGGGCCTTGCTGTGAACTGGCATGCGGCACTCCGTAAGGGTTAAGTATTTCCAGCGGCCTTTGTCTGATAAAACAGTTGCCGTCCGTGAAAAATAAAATCACCTGGCAGCGGCGCCGGAAAAATCTGGCCTGCGGCGTACCGTTTACGGCAGAGCCATACTTTTTGCCTTGCGTCAAGCAAAAAAAGTATACGCAGCAAGCGGTTACGGTAAAATAGGAACTAAAGAGCCAGCATACCCGGATAAAGCAATATGTGTCAATGAAAAGGGTACGATAGAGAGAATGGTCGCTCAGCTTGGAGTCCAGAGCCTGACCAGGGTGCGGCTCTGTTCTTCTCTTTTTTCCTGTTCAAGCAGGCGCAGTTTTTCAATCAGGTCAGCGGCCTTTTCGTGAAGCCGGGGCAGGTCGTCCTCGTTTGCGATTACCAGATCGCAGGCCGCCATTTTACGGGCTTCGGGCCACTGCCATTCCTCAAGGGCGGCCATTTTTTCCTGACTCCAGCCCCTGTTTTTCGCCGTGCGCGCGCTGCGCAGGGAGAGGGGACAATGCACACCCACACTGAACGGCGCAGGGTTGAACACCTTTTGCCAGCCGCATTCGAAATAGAGGGGAATTTCGGCCGCGGCCAGGGCCGCTCCTTTGCTTTCCTGCTGTTGCCAGAAGTCATCAATGCGCTGCCGGGTCAGGGCATGGACAGTCTGTTCCACATCACGCCGCAGAACGGGGTCTTTCTGCATGGCGGCCATGAGGGCCGTTCTGTTCACAGCGCCCCCGGTGGTGAGCAGGCCGCCGCGCAGGCGGTCGATACACTGGCTGCCG
>NZ_JBAIYR010000321.1:0-2731 GCF_036763145.1 Desulfovibrio sp. 1188_IL3213
TACATTCTCAAAGTTTAAGGCACGCTCACTTCGGCGTTTAACCGCGCAGATAAACTGCGCTTACGCCTCCGTAGCGAACGTCTGCTCACGCAGCCGTCCGAGCAATTTAAAAGTTAAATTGCTCTAAAACCGAGCAAAAGCTGCTTGCCCTATTTTACCAATCCTACTGTTTTTTATCGCGCTTTTGCTGCCGGTTTGCCGGAGCGGCCTTGCGCGCGGGCTGCGGCTTGTTGTTCTGGGCGCGCACCACAGCCTTGGCATCGGGATCGCCATTTTTGGCGGCCAGGTTGTACCAGCGGTTGGCCTCGCTGAGATTGCGCGGCACGCCGGTTCCCTGATCATACATCAGTCCCAGACTGTACTGCGCGGCGGCCTCATTCTGCTCCGCAGCCTTGCGATACCAGTCCACGGCCTGGTTATAGTCCTGCGGCACGCCACGTCCCTGCTCATACATAAACCCCAGATTGTACTGGGCCTCGGCATAGCCCTGCTCGGCAGCGCGCGTATACCACTGCACAGCCTTGGCCGGGTCCTGGGCATAGCCCCGCCCTTCGGCGTACATGAACGCCAGATTGTTCTGCGCCTTGGCGTGATCCTGTTCCGCCGCCTTTTCAAACCAGTGGGCGGCTTTGGTGTCGCTCTGGTTTTCTCCCTTGCCGTTCAGATAGGTCCAGCCCAGGGAATATTGGGCTGATGCAAGCCCCTGATTGGCGGCACGGCTGTACCAGTCAATGGCGGCGGCCTCGTCCTTGTTAACGCCGCGCCCGTGGGCGTAAAGATAGCCGAGATTGTACTGGGCCATTGCCAGACCCTGCTCGGCAGCCTTGCGGAACCAGCGCGCGGCCTCGCGATAGTTGCGCGGCACGCCGTCGCCCGAAGCCAGGGCCGTGGCCCAGGAATTCATGGCGCTCACGTCGCCCTTTTCCGCTGCCAGGCGAAAAAACTCCGCCGCGCGGGTACGGTTTTTCTTTACGCCCTTGCCGTCCAGAATAAGACGCCCCATAACGTACAGGGCTTCAGCGTTGCCGCTGTCCACAAGGGGCTTGAGCAGGCGCACGGCCTCATCGTAATCATTCTTGTCCAGCGCCGTCTGCACCTGACGCAGGCTTTCACCGTCGTCAGCGCGGGCATCGCCCTGGGACAGCCACAAGGGCGAAAGGCACAAACATGCCAGAAAAACTGTGATAACTAACCGAATTTTCATATGTTATAAACTCTTCAACGTTGGGATCCAGTAATGGTTTTCATCGCCCTTGAGCGTCAGAGCCTGAAGGGCGCAAAAAGCGCGGCGGGCATCCTGCACTGATGTGCGGCTCCACCACGCGCGGGGGTCTTCCCACACTTCGGTGACCTTGGCGGCGGCCTCTTCGGGCGTGGCATGCAGTATGCCCGCCCGCACAAGCACATCCAGCAGGGCATCGCTTTGCGGGGTAACGGGCCACACATCACGCCGCCAGAACAGGATGGTAGGCACATTGGCGACCAGAGCCTCAAGAGTCGTCGTGCAGTTGTGATCCACGACCAGCAGACGGCAGGCAAGCATCTGCGGCTGCAAAGGCCCTGTGGCAAGACGCACCTGGGGCATGCGTTCCAGCAGCCAGTCCGCGTCACGCAAAGAGCCGGGCAACGGGAAATAGGGACGATACAGGGAACTGCCCCGTATGTTCCGCTCCAGCGATTCAAAAAAGCGCAGCTTGTCGCGCCTGTAATCCACCAGTTGCAAGGGCGTTGGATGGGCGTCCAGACGATAGCCGTAGGCTGGCATTTCCGTACCCACAAGTAACAGGTGATGCCCGTCCTGACCATGCCAGCTTTTCTTTATGCGAGCCAGTTGCGGGTACGGCAAGGGAATAAAATTTCCCCGGCTGTTGCCGTGCTCACTCCAGCCCCAGGTGGCAAAGGCGTGCTGGCTGTATTCCACCACGGCAGTATCACAGGCACAGCGTACCTGACCATAATTGCCGCCGTGCTGCACGTACATGAGCCTGTGGCCCCGGCCGCGCCAGAGAGCGAGCTTTTGCCGGTATTCCGCGTCCTCATAGGCCAGAATGCTTGCCACGCGCAGGCGCGGCGACAACATGCCCGGCGCGAGGCGTTCGGGATGGCCGAGCTTTTTTAAAGAACGCGGCATCCCCGCGCGAAAAAGGGCCATAACATCAAGATGCTCCGGCAAAGCCGCGTCAAACCCCGTGGCGGCCCGCCCATAGGTCGAAAGCGGCTGCGAGCAGTCATGCCCCCGGCTTTTATGCAGCAGGGCCAGAGAAAAGCGCAGGCTCTGCCAAAGGCTGACGCCTTTGAGACGGGGAAAAGGCAGTCTCAACATGGCATTGCGCAGCATGCCGCGCACGCGATCCTTGCCGGAAAGACGTTTCGCCGCACCGTATTCACGGTTTACAGGCTCAAGGTATTCCCATGTCCAGTTTTTCGGCCATCCATCATGAAAATGGGCCTCGAACAGACGCGAGAACAGCCAGTGATTAAAGGTATGCCCAAGGGCGCCGTGCAGGACAAAATCCGGCTCGGTATGGAACGTGAAGCAGCACTCCACCGGCAACAGGGGAACGTGCAGGGCCTCGTCGCCCCACACTTGGACCAGGGCCTTGACCCTGTCCCAGCGCTCCACGATCTGTGAAGCCATATTCACGGCCCAGGGGGCCAGTAGCGTCTCCCAGTAGGCGGCGGGCAGCGCAGCGCTGTGCGGGCATAGCTCCGCCGCCAGCGGAGCGATGCT